>NZ_JBHTYI010000001.1:254400-491175 GCF_043656335.1 Peribacillus sp. NPDC056705
ACGGGTCAGTGAATGTGCAAAGCTTTATAGGTGGACCGGACCCTGCGTTCAGTTTACGATTCCTGACAATGTGATGAGGTGGGCAGGCACTTTATCGGCAGGTCAACAGAATGCCTCCGACTGTGTTGTTGAAGCCGTGAACGGAAAAGATGAATTCCTGGTATGGGCCGTATGCGGAGCAGGGAAGACGGAGGTCTTATTTCCAGCGATTGAGGCAGCGTTGTATGCCGGGAAACGGATTTGTTTGGCAACACCAAGGACCGATGTCGTTCTCGAACTCTCCCCAAGGTTAAAAAAAGCCTTTCCTGCCATTGACGTCACGACCCTCTATGCCGGCAGTGCAGATAGACATGGCTTTTCGCCGCTGACCGTTGCCACGACACATCAGCTTTTCCGTTTTATTGAGGCTTTCGATGTCATCATCGTTGATGAAGTCGATGCGTTTCCCTACTCCATTGACGATTCGCTGCATTATGCGGTTAATAAATCGAAAAAGGATTCTGCGGCAACCATCTACTTGACCGCCACACCCTCGAAACGAATGCAGCGGCTATACCGAAGCGGTAAATTGAAAGCCGTCATAATCCCGGCCCGTTATCATCGTCAGCCAATTCCTGTCCCTGGAATGAAGTGGAGCGGCAATTGGCAAAAACTATTCCTTCAACAAAAGATTCCCCCCGGAATCACCGGATGGGTAAGTGAACGCCTTAAGCAGCATATCCCCTTCCTCTTGTTTTTCCCAAGCATTCAAGTGATGGAGCAGGCCATTCCGCTGTTCCAGAGACTGTCCCCAAAATTATCGATTGTCCACTCCCGGCACCCTGATCGAAAGGAAAGGGTAATGGAACTAAGGAATGGAATGATTCCAGGATTACTGACAACGACCATCCTGGAACGCGGCGTGACAATTGATCGGTTGGAAGTAGCCGTGATCGGTGCTGAACATGAAGTGTTTTCTGAAAGTGCCCTCGTTCAGATTGCCGGCAGGGTAGGGAGAAGCTTTGCTAACCCTGCCGGGACGATCACCTTTTTTCATTACGGTAAAAGTAAAGCGATGGTCGAGGCGGTTCACCATATACAAATGATGAATAAAGATGCCATGAAAAGGGGGCTGCTTGATGAATAGATGTCTTGTTTGTGATGAGGGAATGAAGCAGGCTTTCACATGGAAGAGCTTGCTTAAGCGGGCCGAGGCAAGGGCAATCTGCGAAGGATGTGAGGGGAAACTTAATAGGATCACCGGAGAGACATGTGCAATGTGCTCAAGGGAGTTGGACAGGGAATATAGGACCGGTGACCTCTGTCTGGATTGTTCAAGATGGGAAAGGGATGTGGAATGGGGAGGCTATTTGTCGAAGAACATATCGATATTTCATTACAATGAATGCTTAAAAGATATTATTGCTAAATATAAGTACCGGGGGGATTATGCATTAGCTGAGGTTTTCGCCCCCTTTTTGAAAGAAAGGTTAAAGGACATGGAATTTGACCTGGTAACGGCCATCCCGCTTAGTCATGAACGGCTTAAGGAGCGGGGATTCAACCAAGGGCAGGCTTTGGCAGATCTCATTGGACTTCAAACCGTTGAGACCTTGACGAGAATCCATACGGAAAAACAATCAAAGAAATCTCGGCAAGAGAGAATCTCATTACCGCAGGTTTTTCAGGTCATGGAACCTAATTTGCTGGAGCATAAATCTATATTGATCATCGATGACATTTACACGACAGGCACAACGCTTAGGCATGCAGCGAAAGCGATGATCACGGCTGGGGCCAAAGAAGTATCATCCATCACCCTTGCTAGGTGAAACAGCTTATTTTAATGAACTTTCCTAAAGTATCGCCGGGATTATTCGATATATACACTAAAGAATAATCGCTGTGATGGTGAAGGAGGGGCCTCGATGGAAGTATTCAACTGTCCAAGCTGTAATTCGTTATTCGTTATGACGAAATTCCGGGATGTATGCGATGCCTGTTATAAAGAAGAAGAAGCCCAATATGATAAAGTGTATGCATATATTCGCAAGAAATTAAATAGAACGGCGTCCATGATGCAGGTGGTTAAGGACACCGGCGTTGAAGAAACGTTAATAATCAAATTTGTGAGAATTGGAAAGCTGAGGGTTTCGCAGTTTCCCAATCTGGGAATTCCATGTGAAAGGTGCGGCGCTAACATCAAGAGCGGAAGGTTATGCAGCAAATGCGGCGATTCACTGCGATCGGATTTGCAGGCATTTGAAAATGAGGAAAAGCGCCTGACTGAAATTCAAGGAAATGATAAAAAAAACACGTACTACATGAAGGATGATCAAAAAGGATAAATCATGGAATCATGATGAGGTATTTGTTAAAATATTCGATATTGAGAACAATGTTCGACAATGGGTGTCGAAGGAAAGATTACAGGAAACAATTAAAGAAATCCAATCCTTGTCGATAATAAAGATAGGGAGAACAACACAGTCCAGAGCGATTTTCATGTGTTAGGAATCAACATAATGGGATTTATAAATCGACCGAAGGAGAGGATCTGGAATATGAAAATCAATAACGTCGGTATGACAGGTGTTAACCCTTATAAACTACAAGCCAATAAAATGGGGAATATCCAAGAATCCAAGGCCAAATCCTTGGATAAAGTTGAAATTTCTTCAGCGGCAAAAGAAATGCAGCAATCATCCCCGATTCTTGCTGCAAGGCAAGCAAAAGTGGAAGAATTGAAAATCCAAGTTGAAAACGGAAATTATAAATTGAATGCACAGGCAACGGCTAAGGGTCTCATTGATTTTTACCGGAAATGAATTTTCAATGAAAAAGCTTGAATGAAGTGGACGGAGCTATTTTCCGTCCTTCATTTATGAGCGGAGGAGGCAGGAAAATGTCTGCACGGAACATCATCGGATCACTTGAAAAATTGATCAAGCTTCATAAAAGCTTCAATCAATTGGCGATAAAGAAAACGGCCATTTTGAAAGCAAATGATACCGAGGCGATTACTGCCCTGCTGATTTCGGAACAAAAGCATATTAAAGCCATCAGTCAAACGGATATGGAAAGGGAAAGGGCAGTCGGGGAATTCCTTGCAGCCAATGGAACGGTGGGACAGCCTGCCTCCATCCATACCGTGACGGAGCTGACAGGACCTGAAGAAACGGAAGTCCTTGAAATGCTTAAAGCGGAATTGATTGGTGAAGTGGCAAAGCTGAAGGAGAGGAACGGTTTAAATCAGCAATTGATCTATCAGTCCCTTCAATTCATCAATGTCTCTTTGGATATTCTGAGGCCGCGGAACCAGAATCTGAATTACGGGGATTCGGTTAGGAAAACGGCGAAAATCGGCATGGGAATGTTTGATTCCAAAGCATAAGAAGCAGAAAAAGATGGAGGTGCGAGCAAATGATTTCAACCTTTATGGGTCTTGAGACCGCCAAGCGCGGATTATCCACCTCTCAAGGAGCCTTGTATACAACAGGAAATAATGTGGCCAATGCCAATACATTAGGATATTCAAGGCAGCGGGTCAACTTGGTCCAGACGTCGGGCTTTCCTACTGTCGGTTTGAACAGCCCGCGTGTTGCCGGCCAAATAGGGACAGGGGTGGCAGCTGAAACGGTTCAGCGGATCCGCGACAGTTTCCTTGATGCACAATACAGGACACAAAGTAATAAAATCGGTTATTACGGGGCCATGAGTGAATCCCTGATGAAAATGGAAGGGGTCATGAACGAACCGACCGACAGCGGATTAGCCGCCACGATGGAGAAGTTCTGGAATTCGCTGCAGGGGCTGACGGCCAATACGGAAAACTCCGGGGCCCGTGAAGTCGTTGCCTCGACCGGGGTCATGGTTGCGGATACCCTGAACTACTACTACAACTCGCTAACGAGTGTTCAAACGGATATCGGCAATCAGATAAACGTCAAAGCGAACGAAATCAATACGCTCATCAGTAGTATTGATCAGCTTAACCAACAGATCAGTAAAGTGGAGCCGCATGGTTATATCCCCAATGACCTTTATGATAAACGTGATGTACTCGTGGACAATCTCTCGCAGCTTGTCAGCATTAAAGTGAATAACGTCATTCCGACAGATTACGGCAGGGCCAGCGATGTGGCTACAGGGCTATACAACATCGAATTGATGCAAGAAGACGGTTCATCTTTCGTACCGCCCATCAATCTTGTCAGTGTTAACCAAACCGGGATGGTGGGAACTTCGAAAGTTGAAGTTAGCCATGATAAAAAGACAGGTATGGTAGACGGATTGAAGTTTGGTTCGAAAACATTGACGGATTACAAATTCTCGGGAGAACTATCCGGTTTGATCAAAAGCTTCGGCTATAAGAAGGCTGATGGCACGATCGGCGGCGCTTATCCTGATATGCTGAAAAAGCTCGATAATATGACGAGGGCTTTTGTGAATGAGTTCAATGCCATCCATAAACAAGGGTATGCCTTAGGTGATGACAGCACTTCAACATTGAACTTCTTTGAACTTGAACCTGGTAAGAGTGCCGCCCAAAGCATTAAGGTGAATGGTGAAATCGTTAAGGATCCCACAAAAATAGCCGCAGGCGGAAAAAGCGGAGGGGCATCCGGTGATAATGAAAATGCCAAACTCCTGGCTGACCTTAAAAAGAAGGCGTTCAGTGAGTACTCGACCAAAGACCAAAACTCTGACGAATTGACGGGAAGCTTCGATACCTATTATTCCGGTATCATCGGAAAGCTTGGCGTGGATTCCCAAAGCGCCCAAAAGAACCTTTCCAATTCTGTCGCGCTTGCTGCATCGGTCAATCAAAATAGGGAGTCCGTCAGTTCCGTATCCCTTGATGAAGAAATGACGGACATGATCAAATTCCAGCAGGCATACAACGCATCTGCAAGAATGATGACGATGATGGATGAAATGCTCGATAAAATCATAAACGGAATGGGTACGGTAGGCCGATAAATAGGAGGGGACGAACATGCGGGTAACGCAATCGATGCTAACCAATAATATGTTGAGCAATTTAAGCAGCAGTTACGAAAAGATGTCCAAGCTGCAAGAGCAGGTTTCCTCTCAAAAGAAATTCTCCAAACCATCCGATAACCCTGTTGCGGCCATGATGGGAATGGGGTACCGGACAAACCTCAATCAAATAGGGCAGTATCAAAGTAACATTGCCGAGGCGACCAATTGGATCGACAGCACGGATGATGCCATTACGGAAGCGGTTTCCGCCATGCAGCGGATTCGTGAATTAACCGTTCAAGGAAGCAATGGCACGTATGAAGGGGAACAGCTTAAAACGATTACTGAAGAAATTAAACAATTAAAAGAACATCTCATAACTCTTGGCGACACACAGATTGGCGGGAAATATATTTTCAACGGTCAGGATACGAATGTGAGGCCATCGTCCGTTAAAGATGCGAATGGAAATACGGTGTATGGCACAGGGGATATAAACCTTGAAGTGTTTTCCGGGATTTCCCTTAAAATCAATACGGACGGCTCAAAGATTTTTGGTGATGCACTCGCTGCCGGCGGAAGCATCGACCAGACGATCGATGCACTCGAAAATGGCGGGGACGTGAGCGGGACGCTTAAGGGGCTTGACGCAACGATAAATACTTTCTTAGGCATGCAGGCACAGGTTGGCGCAAGGCAGAATCGGATTGAGCTGATGACGGACCGTCTCAAGCAGCAAGAGGTTTTTGCCACTGAAATCCTTTCGAAAAATGAGGATGTCGATATCGAAAAGGCGATCATGGATTTGACGACCCAGGAAAGTGTCCATAGTGCTGCATTAAGTATCGGAGCAAAAATCATGCAACCGAGTTTATTGGATTTTCTTCGCTAAGCTATTCTTAAATGGATAGCTTTTTTCTATAAGGAGTGTTGATGATGCAGATTCCACAAATCAGATTGCAATCCACCCCCATGAAGATTGGATTGAATCTAGAGCAGCCTGTACAGCAAATCGAACAGAAGGCGGCGGTCCAATCCATTGAACAGCCGCAAGCCATACTGGAGATTCAAACGACACTAGGCAAGCTGACGATCGATCAGTCACAAGCAAGGGAAGACATGGATTTGAAAAGCCTCTCAAGAAGAGTCGATGAATTTGCAAAGCAGGGATATCAGGATTGGCTGGCGGGTATAGCAAGACGTGCCCAGCAGGGAACGGAGCTGAGGCATATTGAAAAAGGCGGTAATCCAATCGCTGAACAGGCCAGGCAAAACAGCAAAGGGCCTGATAAGCAATTCAACCTCGGATGGATTCCCTCTCATTTCAGCGTGAAGCTGGACTACGAGCCGGCCCGGGTGGAGATTGAAGCAACCGTGCAAAAACCGATCATTGATGCTCAAATCAATGGGGCGAACCATACATACACACCAGGAAGTGTGGATGTCGAAATTCTACAAAAAAATGCGCTGGATATAGATTTCATCAATTTATTTCCAGATGAGATAGGGCAGTGAAAACATAGATGATCATACAAACAAAATTTCATGGCGAACTTGAATTGGCAGAGAAAGAGATTTATATATTTGAAAACGGGATACCAGGGTTTTTAGAAGAAAAACAGTTTTGCTTGCTAGCTTTGGATGACACGCCCTTTTTCGTCCTGCAATCGATAGAAACAAAAGGGCTTGCTTTCATTGTAACGGACCCTTTTGAAGTGTTTCATGATTACGAAGTGAAGCTCACGGATGAGGTGTTATCTTCTTTACAAATTGAAACGGAACTGGAAGTCATCACTTTCGTCATCTTAACGATCCAGGACCCTTTCAATGAAACGACGGCCAATCTACAGGCTCCCATCATCATAAACGGCCCCAAAAAAGTCGGTAAGCAATTTATCATGAATGCTAGTGAATACCGTACAAAGCACAGACTGTTTGAACCTCAAGCAGAACAGGGGGGGAAATGATGCTCGTATTGACCAGAAAACCAAATGAAGCGATCATGATTGGCGATGATATCGAAATTACGATCCTGTCCGTTGAGGGGGAACAGATTAAACTGGGAATCAATGCCCCTAAAAACATCGATATCCATAGGAAGGAAGTCTATCTGTCCATCCAGCAAGAAAATAGAACAGCCTCAAAAACAGAAACCAATTTTCTGGAAAATATAAATGAGCATTTCAAGAAAAAATCTTAAAATCCGCTAAATATGTTTCCAAGCAGGTCGATATTAACTATACAACGATGGGTAGTGAAATAGGCGGCCGACTTATTCACTGTCCATCGTAAACAACCACATGGACGTGGGGACTTAAGACTCAAGGAGGAAACATAAATGATTATCAATCACAATATCTCAGCTCTAAACACGCACCGTCAATTATCAAGTGCAACCAATGCACAATCCAAATCGATGGAGAAACTAGCATCAGGCATGCGAATCAACCGTGCAGGTGATGATGCAGCTGGTCTAGCAATCTCTGAAAAAATGCGTGGACAAATCCGCGGATTGGATCAAGCTTCCCGTAACTCACAAGATGCGATTTCTCTAATCCAAACTGCTGAAGGTGCATTAAACGAAACGACTGACATCCTTCAACGTATGCGTGAACTTGCTACACAAGCATCTACTGACACTAATACAACAAACGACCGTGGAGAAATCCAAAAAGAAATGGATTCTTTAACATCTGAAATCAACCGTATCGGTAATACTACTGAGTTCAATACTCAGAAATTATTGAACGGTGCTAAGGATTCAGCAACTGCAGTATCAGGAGCTACAATTCAAAGTGGAGATTTATCGGGTTTATTTGATACAAATTTGGATGGACTAGATAAAATTAACCTTAATGGACAAGATGTAACTCTTACTAGCACTAAAGGATTAGATGGTACGTCTACAGCTTTTGATATTGATGCTTTAGTGTCAGCCTTACAAGATGACATTGATGCAGTATATGATGGAGCTAATCATGATGGAGTTCAATTTACTGTTACAAAAACTGATGATGGTAAAGGATTCACAATTGAAAACAATGCAACTGGAGCGGCTTCTACTCTTGAACTTGGAGCAAGCGCATCTACAAAATCTTTAGGCCTTACAGCTGATACTACTACTAAGGTTTCAGTTGCTGGTACAGATGCTGGAGCAGGTCTTCAATTCCAAATCGGTGCAAACGAAAATCAAAGCCTGACACTTGAAATTGGTGACATGCGTGCAAGCAATCTTGGATTGACTGGTACTGGCGATGGGTTCACTGCAACTTCAAATGTAAGCAATGGTACAGATTCTAAAGGTGTTGAAAAGGGCCTGGATGTTTCTAATGCTAAAAATGCATCAGCAGCTATCACAAAAATCCAATCTGCAATTGACACAGTATCAGCAGAACGTTCTAAACTAGGTGCTAACCAAAACCGTTTAGAGCATACAATCAACAACTTAGGTACTTCTTCTGAAAACCTGACTGCTGCAGAATCACGGGTTCGTGATACAGATATGGCTAAAACTATGATGGAGCAAACTAAAAACTCTATCTTGGCGCAAGCATCACAAGCAATGCTAGCTCAAGCGAATCAGCAACCACAGGGCGTTCTTCAATTACTTCGTTAATTGGGTAGTTAGCCTAACAATAAAGGGCCTGACACTTTGTGTTAGGCTCTTTTATTTGTACTGATTGAGGTGTGAAAGGAACATTACGATGCAGAAAAAAGGGATTACTGACCTTTAAAAAGTAAGGGACCATTCATTTATCTGTCACCAAGGAATCTTATGGCTACAATCCTAATGACTTCATTGACTATGATGGTACTACAAAATACATAGATGAAGATGTGATTACTGGGTATGGTGAAATGACTGGTGAACACAGCTATCAATCACATGCTGGATGGGATATTCCATTACTAGTATGTTAGCAGGTTCATTTGAATAAAAAGGGAAGTCCTATAATTAAAATCATCAGTCATAATTTTTTCGAACGTAGAGAAGTAATTATCACCTCAGTTTTAATCTTTTAATTTTTTAAAAAAGAATGTAGGTAAAAGGAGTCCCATCTAACTGTTAAAACAAAGTTGATTGGAACGTAAGGTGCGAGGCTCCCAGACCGCCCGCGGAAAGCGAGTGCCTGGAGAGGAAATCAACGGTCAATATTTAAAAGCCTAAAATAACTGAGACTCTAGATATTTTTCTGGAGTTTTTTTAGTAGAATCTCTTTTTAGCAAAGGATCTTTAATGAATGTCTGCAGGTGCAACCAAAATCTAAGAGTGACTAAATATAAAATCTTAATTACCGATATAAAAAGTAAAGACATCATATTGGGGGCTATTTAGATGCTGGAGAGTTTGTCCACGAATATTCTTTCCTCACAACTTAGAACAGCAATCTCGGAAGGAATCAGTTCATATTATCAGCGGGAAATGAATACGCTTGCCTATTCGGAGCAAAGTGTGGAATCTACTGATGGGCCTTCAAAAGAAAAGATGCAGGAAATGGTGGATAATTTGAACATCTTCCTGAAACCGGCACATACGGCCGTTCGTTTTGAATATCACGAGAAGCTGAATGAATACTATGTCAAGGTAGTCGATGACGTGACGGATGAGACGATCAGGGAAATTCCTCCGAAGAAGTTATTGGATTTCTATGCGGCAATGACGGAGTTTGTCGGCATAATGGTGGATGAAAAAATATAAGCGGGTGATTTAATATGGTACGAATCAGTGGTTTAGCAAGCGGGATGGACATTGATGAACTAGTTAAGAGCATGATGCAGGCAGAACAGGTGCCATTGGATAAATTAACACAGAAAAAGCAGTATTCCGAATGGCAGCGGGATGATTACCGTTCGATCAATACAGCTTTATCAGAATTGGATACGCTCATTCGTGATGGAATCGGGAAGCAATCCTCCTTTATAAAAAAGAAGGTGTCGGTTTCGAATCCAGAAGCTGTATCAGTGAGAAATGTGAATTCGACCAGTGATTTTTCCGGGAATGTACAAGTGAATGGACTTGCCAAAGCAGCAACCATGATAAGTACGGAAAAATCAGCTGTTACCGACCCCAAAAAGAAACTATCGGAATTGGGTTACACGACACCACAAGATATTACGATACTCGCCATCAATAAAGATGGCGGTTTTGATACGGAAGTAAAAGATGGAGTGACAGTGGAAAAACCGTACACGCTTACCCTTAGTGCGGACGATACGTTAGAGAGTGTGATAAATAAAATTAACGCTAACTCTGGAGTGACCCTATTTTTTGATGAAGCGTCCCAGCAGTTTTCCATCACTGCTAAAAATACAGGTGATGTTAAGGATCGAGCTGAAATTGAATTAGGGGGCACCGGAGATTTTTTCGATATGTTAAAAATGGCCAGTAACAATGAAGGAACTGGCGGCACAAAAGGGGAAAATGCGTCCATTGTTTATAATGGACTGGAAATTTCCCGGCCTTCGAATACGTTTCAGATTAATGGAGCGGAAATAACGGTAAAGCAAAAAACGACAGATACAGTTACATTCTCATCAACAGCTGATGTGGATGCCATCCTGGATACGATCACACAGTTTGTGAATAAATACAATGAAGTCATTAAAAAGGTTCAAGATAAAACGGGTGAAGCGAAATATCGCTCCTTTACGCCGCTTACCTCTGAACAAAAGAAGGCAATGACAGAGGATGAAGTGAAGCTGTGGGAAGAAAAAGCGAAGAGCGGAACGTTAAAAAGCGACTCGACATTAAAAAGTCTCCTGACCACAATGAGGTCATCTCTATACACCTCGGTGGATGGAATCACGGGAAAAAACAGTCTTAGCAGTTTGGGTATCACCACCACCAAAAATTATTTGGAGGGTGGTAAATTAACGATCGATGAGGACAAGCTCCGGGCAGCCATCAGTGAGGATCCCAATGCGATTTATGATATGTTCATGGCCAATGGTCCGGAAAAGAGCGACAAAGGACTCGCGCGCCGGTTAAGGGATGATATAGAATCATCGATGAAGGTGATTACTGAAAAAGCCGGAAAGGCCGGCTATGTTAATAACAATTTTACACTCGGAAAATTGGTTGATGGGCTGGATAAGAAGATTTCCACATTCGAAGCGAAGTTAACGAAACTGGAATCGCGCTATTATAACCAGTTCACGGCGATGGAAAAAGCGATTCAAAAGGCAAACAGCCAAAGTGCATCATTAGCTTCTTATTTTAGTTAAGGTATGTCAGAAAGGAAGTAGTTAAGTATGGCGATAAATAATCCATATCAATCGTACCAGCAAAATTCAGTCAATACAGCATCCCCGGGAGAGCTTACATTAATGCTTTATAATGGCTGTTTGAAGTTCATCATGCTTGGGAAGAAAGCCGTTGAAGCAGGAAATATCGAAGTGAAGAATACGAACATCATCAAGGCGCAAAATATTATCCGCGAATTGATGGTGACGCTGAATATGGACGCGGATGTATCCAAAGATATGCTGAGTCTGTATGATTTCATGAACCGGCGTCTGATCGAAGCGAATATGAACAATGATGTTGCTGCCTTGGAAGAAGTGGAGGGGCTTGTTACTGAGTTCCGGAATACTTGGAAGGAAGTAATTCAGATCAATCGGAAAAAACAATTTACCCAAAGCGGTCAAGTGTAATGGTGATTAGAACCTTTCATGATTTGACTGCTGAATTGCTTGCCGTTCTGGAAGATCGCACGATCACAGAACGTGATGATAAAATAGAAAGGGTTACAAAGCTGATTGATCGGCGGGAGGGGCTTCTTTCACAAATCAACCCGCCGTTTACTGGTGAAGAGCAACAATTGGGCCGTGCGGTACTGTTGCTCAACCAGCAGGTCGATCACTTGCTGAAGCTCCAAAAGCAGGAGATACAGCGGGATATCCAGGAAATAAATAAGAAGAAACGATCATCCAATAAATACACGAATCCGTATGAAGGTCTATCAGTGGATGGCATGTTTTATGATAAAAGAAATTGATTACCCTGCCGTTTGGATGCCAAACGGTTTTTATGTTAAGTATTTTTAAATTTTCTGTAAATAAAATAGGCTTAATTTTTTCTTTATAGCATAGCATTTGATATAATGAAGCTAGGGCAGACATCAGCCCTTTCCAAACCTTCCGACAATTGTTTCATGATTTCGACATGTTTCATGATGTGTGTTTCTAAAGGAAACCGGAGGGGTATTGTAGAATCTAACTGTATAGTCTTAATTTAAGGAGGACTCACTTTATGAATTACAACGTACGCGGTGAAAACATTGAGGTAACTCCAGCAATTCGAGAATACGTCGAAAAGAAAATTGGCAAGTTAGAACGATATTTTAACAATACACCAGATGCGAATGTGTTAGTGAATTTAAAAGTGAACAATAATACATCTAAAGTCGAAGTGACGATTCCCATGCAGAATTTGGTTCTTCGCGCTGAAGAGGAAAATGCGGATATGTATGCTGCCATTGACTTGATCAATGATAAGCTTGAACGCCAAATTCGTAAACATAAAACGAAGGTCAATCGTAAGTTCCGCAACAATCTATCTACGACACCCGATGCATTCGCCTTCAATACGGATGTTGACGAAGTGGTGGATGAATTCGAAGACGATAATGATATTGAAGTGGTCCGCAATAAGCGCTTTGATTTAAAGCCAATGGACAGTGAAGAGGCGATTTTACAAATGAATATGCTTGGTCACAGTTTCTTCGTTTACACGAATGCGGATACTAATACAACAAACGTAGTGTACCGCCGAAAAGATGGACGCTATGGATTGATTGAACCTAGTTAACTATTAATCTTAGATCAAAAGCACAACCCAGCCTCTGGGTTGTGCTTTTTTGATAGAATGCGTTGGGTGTTTGATTTACTATAAAAAGACTTGTTCTCTAAAAAATCCAAAATTTCATTTAAAAGAACGGATAATGTTCTTTATTAAGAAAAATGATTAATTTTACCTATTTAAACACCCCAAACTTTTGCACTATACTCAAGTTGTTAGTTCTTTAAAGAGAACAATTGGTTATTTATAAAAAACAATTTGGATAAGATGCAGAGGGGTTGGAAAACTTGTATCGAAAGAATTGCCATACATGCCATAGGGCTTCTTTTAGCAGTGCGGAATATGGAAAGTGGCTTTGTCCGACCTGCGGTGAGGATTTAACTGCGCAAAAAGCCCTTGATGCACTTATAATTGAAAGAATCAATACACCCCAATGGAATAGTAAGAAGAGCAGTATTCACTATTATTCAAACAAAAGAAATTGAATTGGCCTATGTTAAATTGCCTGAACTGTGAATTTTCTTAATATTGTAATATTTTGTCGGATGAAAGTTTTTGCATTTCTGTGGATTACCGACATAAAATAGCAATATATGGAGTGTGTTTCCGTTATAATATGATTATAAGCACTGTATTTGGTAATAAATACCATGACAAAGGCAAACTGATTGAAAGATTAGGGCGCAAAGGCACAGGTCTAAGGTCCTTGTGACTATGATGGCTGGTCTGCCTGAAATACAAGAGTATTTTAGGAGGTAGAAGAGGTGGCTAATGTGGCAATGGATCAAGAATGGGTGAAGTTGATTTCAGAAGCAAGGAGTTTGGGTTTCAAAAAAGAGGAAATCAGTGCTTTTTTGAAAAGGGAAAGCGTTGAGGTAACTTTTGAGGAGAACGATGGAAAATAGGTTCCGAACAAGATTGAGAACATCCCTATAAACTTGTGGTTCGATTCATTAGCTGTTTATAGGGGGGATGTCTCCTTGAGATTATGGTGAGTCTAGCTTATCCAAACTATATTCTATTGGATTATGTAGGTAAACTAGTGCACTACCACTCTACTCTTCTTTATCTTTTCTCCATTTATTAAACTCGATGAATTCCCTGAATTGTTGTTTTGAAACACCTGAATTCATGGCTTCCTCAACGATTTTCATCCAGTCATTGTCCAAGGTTTCCTTATTTGGAGCATCATAAAGCAGGGCATCGACAGGAATGTTAAGTACGGCGGAGATTTTTTCAAGAAATTGAATAGAAGGATTCGTTTGTAAGTTCCGCTCGAGCGAACTTAAATAAGACTTTGCCACACCCGCTTTATCGGCAAGTTCAGTCATTGACATTTTCTTTTCTTCTCGCAGTTTTTTTACACGTTCACCAATCATCAATACCACCTCGAAACATGTTCTATTTATCTTCCGCTATTAAGTTTCAGTAGCCCACCTTATCATTCAAAACATGACGCCTGTAAGGCTGGATTACCTTGACATGCTATCGCTATAGAGGACATAGCATCTAGTGATGGAAGGTTATGGATAATTCTCATTTGCATATGGAATAGTGGGGAGTTTGCAACATATTTTTTATACTTCCTCCTATTTTAACAGTTTTACTCCTCATTTATCCATTGTTTTTCGCAAGAATTGAATTCAGGTCTATACCAGGGAAGTGACATGAAGTTGTACCTCTAGAATAGAAGTGGTAAAATTAAGCGTGCATTAGTAATAATAGAAGTTGTGTTTCTTCTTACTTATATGAATTTAGTCATTGAACGATCATTACCATAATAGAGGAGCGTTATTGAATGCTTAATATATTAAATAAAGTTTTTGATCCGAATAAGCGAGAAATCAAACGATTAGAAAAAATCGCCGATCAGGTGGAAGCACTGGCTGATGAGACGGCTGCACTATCGGATGAACAGTTGCGTGCCAAAACGGATGAGTTTAAAGAGCGTTATCAAAATGGGGAGACCGTTGATGATTTGCTTGTCGAGGCGTTTGCGGTTGCGCGTGAAGGTGCAAAGCGTGCTCTGGGCTTATATCCTTACCGTGTTCAAATCATGGGTGGGGCATCCCTTCATGATGGAAATATCTCCGAGATGAAAACTGGGGAAGGTAAAACCTTAACATCCACCATGCCTGTTTATTTAAACGCGCTTACCGGTAAAGGTGTACATGTCGTTACTGTCAATGAATACCTGGCACACCGTGATGCCACCGAGATGGGTGTATTGTATGATTTCCTTGGTTTGACCGTCGGATTGAATTTGAACAGTCATTCTAAAGAAGAAAAGCAGGGAGCGTACAATGCGGATATTACGTACAGTACGAATAATGAGTTAGGTTTTGATTACCTTCGTGACAACATGGTGTTATATAAAGAACAAATGGTACAGCGCCCGCTGCACTTTGCTGTCATTGATGAGGTCGATTCGATTTTGATCGATGAGGCGAGAACGCCATTGATCATTTCCGGTTCCGCACAGAAATCGGCTCAACTTTATATCCAGGCCAATGCGTTTGTAAGAACCTTAAAAAAAGAAACGGACTACACATATGATGAAAAGACAAAAGGTGTTCAGCTGACGGAAGATGGGATGAATCGAGCTGAAAAAGCGTTTAATATCGATAATTTGTTCGATATTAATCATGTTACTTTGAACCATCATATCAATCAGGCGTTAAAGGCGCATGTTTCCATGCATTTGGATGTGGATTATGTGGTCCAGGAAGGCGAGATAGTCATCGTTGACCAATTCACTGGCCGTTTGATGAAAGGCCGCCGTTACAGTGAAGGTCTCCATCAGGCGATTGAAGCGAAAGAAGGACTTGAAATTCAAAATGAAAGCATGACTCTTGCGACAATTACATTCCAGAACTATTTCAGGATGTATGAAAAACTTTCAGGTATGACCGGGACAGCTAAAACGGAAGAAGAGGAATTCCGCAATATTTATAATATGAATGTCATTGCGATCCCGACAAACAGGAATATCATCAGGGATGACAGGGCGGATCTTATATACGCGACAACTGATGGGAAGTTCAAGGCTGTTGTGGAAGACATCGGCGAGCGTTATAAAAAGGGTCAGCCTGTGCTTGTCGGTACGGTTGCCATCGAAACATCTGAAGTCATATCTGCCTATTTATCCAAAAAAGGAATCCCTCACGATGTTTTGAATGCCAAGAACCATGAGCGTGAAGCGGAAATCATTGCGAATGCAGGTAATCAAGGCTCAGTTACGATCGCTACGAACATGGCGGGACGCGGTACGGATATCAAGCTTGGTGAAGGTGTCAAGGAGCTTGGAGGCCTTGCTGTCATCGGTACGGAACGTCATGAAAGCAGGCGTATAGATAACCAGCTGCGTGGTCGGTCAGGCCGTCAAGGAGACCCAGGGGTCACTCAATTCTATTTATCAATGGAAGATGAATTGATGCGCCGCTTCGGTTCGGATAATATGAAAAACATGATGGCACGCCTTGGAATGGATGATTCCCAGCCAATTCAAAGTAAAATGGTGACAAGGGCCGTTGAATCCGCACAGAAACGGGTCGAAGGCAATAACTTCGATTCACGGAAGCAATTACTGCAGTATGATGATGTTCTCCGTCAACAACGGGAAATTATTTATAAACAGCGTTTCGATGTCATGGAAAGTGAAAACTTACGTGAAATCGTCGAAACGATGATTACGGGATCCATCGAGCGGAATGTTGTCGCGTTTGCACCAATGGGTGATGAGGAAGGCTGGAATTTACAAGGCCTTGTGGATTACCTGAATGGTAACCTATTTAATGAAGGTTCAATCACTGTAGCTGATTTGGATGGGAAAAATGAATCGGAATTGGTTGAGTTCATTTTAGCAAAAGTGAAAGAAGGCTATGACCAAAAAGAAGAAGAGCTATCTGAAGAACAAATGCGTGAGTTCGAAAAAGTAATCGTTCTTCGTGCAGTCGATAGTAAGTGGATGGACCATATTGATGCAATGGAGCAATTGCGCCAAGGGATCCACCTTCGTGCCTATGGCCAGATCGATCCGTTACGTGAATATCAATCTGAAGGTTTCGCAATGTTCGAAGCCATGATTGCTTCAATGGAGGATGAAGTTGCCAAATACATCATGAAGGCTGAAATCCGCAACAATTTGGAGCGTAAGGAAGTCATAAAAGGACAAGCGGTCAATCCGAAGGAAGAAGATGGGGGTAAAGTGAAAAAAGCCCCTGCCCGTAAAAAGGAAGACGTTGGCCGAAACGCGTTATGCCCATGCGGCAGCGGTAAAAAATATAAGAATTGCCATGGCAATTTAGGCTAAAGTTAGGTGTATAATGAATATGGGACGGTTAAGTGTAAGGCTTGCCGCCTCTTTTCATGTTTAGTTTGCATAAAGCAATATACTTGCATATAGTTTGAAGAGGTTTATTTGTAATGAAGCGAATCCCTCTTCTGGGATTTTTTTTAACATACTTAATGAGGTGAAGAGAAATGGAATTAGCAGAAATAAGAAATGAACTTGAACGGACAGCGCAACGATTAACGGACTTTAGGGGGTCTCTTTGACTTAGATGAAAAAGAGGCACGAATCGCACAGCTTGAAAATGAGATGACACATCCCGATTTTTGGAATGATCAGCAAAAAGCACAAATTGTCATTAATGAAACGAATGCTTTGAAAGAACAGGTCAATCAATTGTCCGAACTGAATGAATCATATGAAAATCTGGATTTGACATATGAATTAGTGAAAGAGGAGAATGATCAAGAACTTTTGGCTGAGCTGGAAGAAGAAATTACGATTCTTTCACAAAAGATGAATGATTTTGAACTTCAACTTTTACTAAGTGAAGAATATGACTCGAAAAATGCCATTCTTGAACTGCATCCTGGTGCGGGCGGAACGGAGTCCCAAGATTGGGGTTCCATGCTGCTTCGCATGTATACAAGATGGGGTGAAAAAAGAGGCTTTAAAGTGGAAACCCTTGATTACCTTCCAGGTGATGAAGCTGGAATCAAGAGTGTCACTTTAATTTTCAAAGGCCATAATGCCTATGGTTATTTAAAAGCGGAAAAAGGGGTCCACCGTCTTGTCCGGATTTCCCCTTTCGATTCCTCAGGGAGACGCCATACTTCATTCGTTTCATGTGAAGTCATGCCGGAATTCGATGAGACGATCAATATAGAAGTACGCACGGAAGATTTGAAAATCGATACGTATCGGGCAAGTGGTGCAGGTGGTCAGCATATCAATACAACGGACTCCGCAGTCCGGATCACCCATATACCTACGAACACCGTGGTAACGTGCCAAAACGAGAGATCTCAAATCAAAAACAAGGCCCAGGCCATGAATATGCTGAAAGCCAAATTGTATCAACGTGAAATTGAACAGCAACAGGCGGAATTGGATGAAATCCGTGGTGAGCAAAAGGAAATTGGCTGGGGCAGCCAAATTCGTTCATATGTTTTCCACCCGTATTCCATGGTTAAAGATCACCGTACCAGTGCGGAGACTGGAAACTTGGGAGCAGTCATGGATGGGGATATTGATATGTTCATTGATGCGTACTTGCGTTCAAAATTATAAGATCAACCAGTCGGACCGGTTTCCCCGGTCCGGCTTTTTTTATGATTTCCTTTATAACGAATCATCTGGCTGACATTTACAGGATGGAAAAGGGATGCCCTGCCTCGTTCGGCCAATACTAGATAATAATGATGGTTCGAGGAGACTTATGCAGAATGAAGAAAAGGTATAGGGGGCAGAAGCACCCTTTAATTCAAAAGTTAATGGAGTATGGATTGGTGATTGTCGGTTCGGCCATAATTGCCATTGGTTTTAATGTATTCTTACTGCCTAACCAGGTTGCATCCGGCGGGGTCAGCGGGATTAGCACGATTCTCGATTCAACTCTCGGTTGGGAGCCGGCTTATGTACT
This sequence comes from Peribacillus sp. NPDC056705, assembly GCF_043656335.1. Classification (NCBI taxonomy): domain Bacteria; kingdom Bacillati; phylum Bacillota; class Bacilli; order Caryophanales; family Bacillaceae; genus Peribacillus; species Peribacillus sp. NPDC056705. The sequence goes on from NZ_JBHTYI010000001.1 coordinate 273,100, forward strand.
TTGGGGGTTTAATATTCCTTTGTTCATTTCGGGGCTTATTATCCTTGGAAGACATTTCGGAGCCAAAAGCCTGATTGGAACCTTGTTTCTGCCTTTAGTGGTATTTCTGACAAAGGATTGGGATGCATGGACGAAAGATGCATTGCTTGGTTCGGTTTGCGGGGGGATGATGGTCGGGCTTGGGCTGGGGATCGTCTTTCGCGGAAAGGGTTCCACAGGGGGGACCGATTTGGCGGCACAGATTTTCCATAAATATACCCATCTGTCATTGGGGACCTGTGTGGCTGTCATTGATGGAATCATCGTTTTAAGCGCTGCCATCGTTTTTGATATTGAAAAAGGGCTGTATGCATTAATAGGTTTATATGTGACAAGCAAGACGATCGACCTCGTCCAAATTGGATTGAACCATTCGAAGATGTCATTAATTATCACGAATAAAGAAACGGAAGTAAGGGATGCTATCATACATGAGCTGGACCGGGGTGTAACAGGCATATCCGGGTATGGTGGCTATACGGATGATACTCGTCCAATTTTGATGTGCGTAGTAGACCAGTCGGAATTCACCAAATTGAAACAATTGGTGAAACTCATTGACCCTAAAGCGTTTGTAATTGTCATGGACGCATCGGAGGTACTCGGGGAGGGTTTTAAACTGGATTGAAATTGGTATAATGTTCTTGTGCTGGTATAAATCAGAGGGGGTAAATTCAATGAAACTGAAATGGTTGGCCTTAGTTTTGGGTACTAGTTTGGCCTTGGCTGCATGCGGCGGGAACGATGATGCTACAGATAAAGAGCCTGCAAATGAAAATAATGAAACGACTACGGCGGGTGCAGGTGATGCCGCTAAAATTTATGAAAACAAATGTTCAAGTTGTCATGCCGTGAACCTTGAAGGCGGCGTGGGACCGAATTTAACGAAGGTCGGTTCTAGGCTTTCGAAAGAAGACATCGAAAAAGTCATTGCGAATGGCCAAGGTGGGATGCCAAAAGGTATAATCCAGGGCAAGGAAGCGAGCATGGTCGCTGAATGGCTTGCCGGACATAAATAATGATCGACGAAACGTCCTGCTTTAGCAGGGCGTTTCATTTATCCTCCTTTAAAACCTCGAAACAACTCACAATTAATCCTTTATCAAGCAATCAAATCCTGGAATTATTACATAGATGTTGATATATGACTAACTGAAATGAAACTGTAATATTTTTTATGCTTAATTTGACAAAATATGATGTTATAATGTTTCTGTGCTCAAGTAAGAGAGATTCCTGTCAGATTTCAGTGAAAATTGTCGAAAAAGCTGTTGGTACATAGTGATAATCCAAGCAAATTAGGTGGTTTTAGAATGATAGAAATGATAGATGTGAAAAAGACATATCCAAATGGCGTAATTGCCATTAATGGAATCAATGTGAAAATAAAGCCAGGCGAGTTCGTTTATGTAGTGGGTCCGAGCGGTGCCGGAAAATCGACCTTCATCAAAATGATGTATAGGGAAGAAAAGCCTACAAGCGGTAATATTTTGGTCAATGGCATTAGCCTGCCAAGTATCCGCAATTCGAAAGTTCCTCTATTCCGCCGTAATATCGGTATGGTATTCCAAGATTTTAAACTCCTTCAAACATTCACTGCATATGAAAATGTTGCTTTTGCCATGGAAGTTATTGAAAAGGAACCAGAAGAAATCAAAAAGAGAGTTATGGAAGTCCTCGATCTGGTTGGCATTAAACATAAAGCGAGGATGCTGCCTTCCGAGTTATCCGGTGGGGAGCAGCAAAGGGTTGCAATAGCCCGTTCGATCGTCAATGATCCTAAGGTAGTCATAGCCGACGAACCTACAGGTAATCTTGATCCCGAAACATCATGGGAAATCATGAACATATTTGAAGAAATTAATAAACGCGGAACTACGCTTGTCATGGCCACTCATAATAGGGACATCGTCAACAATATTAAACGACGTGTCATTGCCATTGAAAGTGGAAAAATAGTACGCGATGAACATCGAGGTGATTACGGATATGAAATTTAGAACATTGCTCCGTCACTTCCGTGAAAGTTTTAAAAATATTGGCCGTAATGGATGGATGACGTTTGCTTCAGTCAGTGCAGTAACGGTCACTCTAACATTGGTTGGCGTCTTTTTAGTGCTCATGATGAATTTAAATCATATCGCGGGAAATGTGGAGAAAGATGTCGAAGTTCGGGCACATATTGATAATGCGGCGAATGATGACGATATAAAAGCTATCGGTAAGCAAATTACGGAGATGAACGGCATTGAATCAGTGATTTTCTCTCCAAAAGATGAAGAGCTTACTAATTTAATAGATGATTTAGGGGATAATGGTGATGCTTTTAAACCATTTGAACAAGATAACCCATTAAGGGACGTTTATGTTATAAAAACCAAATCCCCGCAAGATGTCATCAAGGTGGCAAAAAAGATCGAAGGTTTGGAGTATATCCAAAGCGTTAAATATGGACAAGGCTATGTCGAGAAACTATTCAGCTTTGTTAATATTGCTAGAAACATAGGAATCGTTCTTATTGTAGGTTTACTATTTACTGCAATGTTCCTGATTTCGAATACGATTAAAATTACCATTGTAGCCAGAAGAAAAGAAATTGAGATCATGAGGTTGGTAGGGGCGACGAATACGTTCATCCGTTGGCCATTCTTCTTGGAAGGTCTCTGGCTGGGAGTGCTCGGTTCCATCATTCCGATAGGTCTGGTCTCTGCACTCTACTACAATCTATATAAATATGCTGCACCGCAGATCACGTTCAAATTCATAGATTTCCTGCCTGCAAATCCATTTATTTATCAAGTCTCGGCCATCCTCATCGTAATTGGTGCCGTTATCGGGATATGGGGCAGCTTGATGTCCGTCAGGAAGTTCTTGAAAGTATAAAAGCGTAGTTTTACTCGAAAGCCAAAAGAAGCCAGACATAAATAGAGAGACGTTACAAGGCATGGATGTAACGGGTTGAAAGGGGAAATGAAACGTTGAAAAAAAATATCATTGCCATGAATGCCTCCATCATGATCGGGTTGGGAAGCATTCTAGCGGCACCTTCGGTTTATGCTGAGTCGATTTCGAATTTAGAAAAACAGAAAGAATCCATCCAGGATAAACGTTCGGGTGTTGAATCGAATATTTCCGAAACGGAAAAGAAAATCGATAACCTGCAGGATAAGCAAATGACAGCAGAAGATCAAATCGCTGCCATTGAAGCGAAAATTGCCGAGTCCGCAAAAAAGATCGATGCAAAAAATGCTGAAATTACTCAAACGAAAAAAGAAATCGAGGCATTGAAAGAAGAGATTAAAGTATTAAAAGAGCGGATCGCCAAGCGTAATGAAGTATTGAAGGAAAGGGCCCTTTCCTTCCAGGAGACAGGCGGGGACGTGAACTACCTTGAAGTATTATTCGGATCATCCAGTTTTGGGGATTTAGTTGACCGTGTCGGAGCTGTAGCGACAATCGCAGAAGCCGACCGCGATATTTTAAAGCAGCATGAAATGGATAAAAAGGATCTGGAAGAAAAGCAAAAAGCCGTAGAAACGAAGCTAGCCAGTTTAGAAGTGGCAAAAGCTGAACTATTGGAAATTCAAAAGCAGCAAAAACAGCAGAAGCAAGAAAAGGATGCTTTGGTTAAGAAATTAAAGCAACAAACTAAAAAGCATGAAGATGAGAAGATGGGTCTAGAGGAAGAGAAAGCGAATCTTGCCGCTCAAGAAAAAGCGATCAAATCTGCCATCAGCTTAGAGCATCAACGTCTTGCAGAATTGGAAGCAGCCCGTAAAAAAGCGGCAGCCGAAGCGAAAAAACGTGCAGAGCAAGAAGCTGCGCAAGCGGCAGCACAAGCAGCAGCACAAGCGGCTTCTCAAGCATCACAAGCATCCGAAACTAAAAAACAATCCACTTCTTCAGGATATAGTGCAAAAAGCAACAGCTCATCATCATCATCTTCACAATCTTCGTCTAATGTAAGTCAAGCGCCAGCTGTATCATCTGGTACATTCACTAGACCAAGTGCAGGATATGTATCTTCAACAATGGGCGAACGTTGGAATAAACAGCATGCCGGCATCGATATAGCTGCTGGCGGAACGGTTCCAGTAGTAGCGGCAGCCGACGGAGTCGTAAGCCGTTCTTACTTCTCAAGTACATACGGTAACGTCGTCTTCGTTACCCATTCAATCGGCGGTCAGCAATGGACTACTGTGTATGCACACTTAAGTTCTAGACAAGTAGGCGAAGGTGCTGTAGTTGCCAAAGGCCAACAAGTTGGCATCATGGGTAACACAGGACATTCCTTCGGTCAGCATTTACACTTTGAGCTACATAAAGGCCCATGGAATTATAGCAAGTCAAATGCTGTTAATCCATTAAACTATATACCTAATTAATACCCAATATATCAACGAAAAAACAGACCAGGTAAATTCCTTGTCTGTTTTTTTTGTGTGGTGTCACCATTTTCTTTAAGCATATTCTTTCCATTCCCCTCATATAGTGAAATACATATCAGGTCAGAAATGGGGATAAATATGGTCAAAAAATGGGTACTTCCTCTAGCAATCATCATGTCACTAGCCATTGGAGCAGTGGGGGGCATATATTGGACAAGCTTCTCGGCCAAGAATGAAGTAAAGGATGAAAGCCAAGCAATATCGAAGGATAAGGAATGGGCAAAAGTTGAACAAGCTTACGGTTTGATCGTAAGTCAGTATGTAGAACAGGTGGACGGTTCCAAACTGGTCGCGGGTGCCATTCAAGGCATGCTGTCAGCGTTGAAAGATCCTTATTCCGTATATATGGACAAGGAGACCGCCAAACAATTCAATGAAACCCTGGACTCCTCTTTTGAAGGGATTGGGACTGAAATCGGAATGGAAGATGGTAAGGTCATCATTGTTTCTCCGTACAAAGATTCACCTGCTGAAAAAGCGGGATTAAAGCCGAAAGATCAAATCCTTAAGGTGAATGGCGAGAGTGTAGAAGGTTTGGATCTGTATGAGACACGCCTGAAAATCCGTGGCGAAAAAGGATCACCCGTCAAAATGGAAATAAAGCGGGCCGGGGTGGACAATCCTCTAGAATTCAATATGGTGCGTGCCGAAATCCCATTGGATACCGTATTTTCATCAATTAAGGAAGTCGCGGGAGAACAAATTGGTTATATCGAGTTGACCTCATTCTCGGAAAATACTGCGACTGATTTCAAAAAGCAGTTAAAGAGGCTGGAAAAGAAGGGAATCAAGGGCTTGGTCATAGATGTACGCGGCAATCCGGGCGGCCTTCTTTCCAGTGTGGAAACGATTCTTGGCGAGTTTATCACAAAAGACAAACCCTATTTGCAAATTGCGGAAAGAACGGGAGAAACACAATCGTTTTTTACAAGCCTTAAGAAAGCGAAAGCTTATCCCGTCGCTGTCTTGACGGATAAAGGCAGCGCCTCAGCCTCGGAAATCCTGGCTGGCGCGATGCAAGAGGCGGGGGGCTATCCATTGGTCGGTGAGAAGACCTTCGGGAAAGGCACTGTACAGCAAGCTGTACCAATGGGAGATGGCAGTAAGATTAAACTTACGTTATATAAGTGGCTTACGCCATCAGGGAAATGGATCCATAAAAAAGGGATCGAACCGGCAATCGAAGTGAAACAACCGGAGTATTTTGATGCACATCAGCTGGCTATTGAGAAGGTGTTGCAGCGGGATATGAATGATGAACAAATCCAGTATGCGCAAAACATTCTGAAAGGACTCGGATTTGAACCGGGTCGTGAGGATGGATATTATGATTGGAGTACAGAGATTGCAGTAAAGGCATTCCAAAAACAATTTGGCCTGGAAGTGACTGGTAAGCTGGACGCTAAAACCGCAGCACATCTGGAATCCGCCATTCTGGATAAGATCCGGGATGAAGATAATGATATTCAGTTACGCACGGCTTTGAATTATTTAGTGAAATAAATTGATGGCACCGTTCCCCTTGGAATGGTGCCTCTTTCGCATTTGATCGAACCCCGCCTGCAATCATGAGGGCAGTTTAGGAGAAACTTAAGATAAACTACTTTTTCTGCATCTTAATAGGCATGAAGGTTACATATTTGATAGAATAGGAGGTAACTGACCAGAACGAAGTTTGACAAAATTTTGATTACTGTTGAGGATGGTGCAAAGAAATTGACAACGGATTGGCTGATTGCATGCTTAATGGGATTAGGAAAACTCTTCCTTCATCCTTTGCTTTATGTTTCGATTGCCTATTGTTTATTCATCGGCTATCTTCGCGTTAAACGGGAACGCCATGATTTCAATACGAAGATTTACAGTACTTCCATGGAGCTGCGTTCCATGTTACCTCAAGGATGGATATGGGGATTGATCCTTTCCTTCCTCACGCTGGCTACTGGACTAGCGATTCCTTTGGCGGCTCTGTTCATCATGGCAGTGGTTACGGTTTTATCCATGCTATCCATGAAAAAGAGGTTTGTTTCCCCCGTTTATACAGTGGGGCTCACCTTCTTTATCCTTTTCTTTTTATATGATAGTGACATCCAGCTGCCTTTATTTCAGGATGCCTTTAATCAGCTGGATCGGTCCGTATATCCGACACTGGTTATTTTGATAGGATTATTACTGATTGCTGAAGGGTTTTTGATTGCTGGCAATGGAAGTGAAAAGGTCTCTCCTCAGTTGGAGGTATCCAAGAGGGGGCAGCCGATAGGTGTGTATGTTTCACAGCGAATCTGGCTAATTCCCATGTTCGTCATGATTCCTGGAGGACAACTTCCAGTGCCTTTCGAATGGTATCCGGTTTTTTCAATCGGGGACATGTCACTATCGCCGATCGTACTGCCCATTTTAATCGGCTTTAAGCAAAAAGTTCATGGGACGCTTCCGGAACTGGCCATTAGGGCGCAAGGCAAAAAGGTAGGGGCATTGGGAATTTTGATTACGCTATTGGCGGCAGTTGGTTACTGGTACCCACCATTGGCAATCATAACGGCTGTTTTAGCCATCCTTGGTCGTGAATTCCTGCACTATACCCAAAAGGCAATGGATCAAAAGCTTCCTTTTTATTTTTCGAAAAGTAAGCTGGGTGTCCAGATTTTAGGCGTTATCCCTCAATCTCCGGCAGATAAAATGGGGCTGCAAAAAGGCGAGGTCATTTCGAAAATAAATGGGGTCGTCGTCAGGGAAGAAGAAGAGTTATACAGGGCGCTCCAAATAAACCGGGCACATTGCAAGCTCGAGGTCATCGATAACAATGAACAGATCCGCTTTGTGCAAAGGGCCCTTTTTGACGGGGAGCATTACGAATTGGGCATCTTGTTCGTAGATGATCAATTAAAGGAAAGCGGACAAGTGGGTTAATGATACATTATTATAAAATAAAAAGGCCTTTCTCGAATTATATCGGGAAAGGCCTTTTTTAAAATATTACTTTTCAAGCATGATCTTTTCTATATCGTCCAGCATTTTATTAGCTGCAATTACGCCGCCAGATGTATTCCAAGTAGCGTCGCTAACCTCATAAGCTTTTCCATTTTTAACTGCATCAAGATTTTTCCAAAGTGGATCATTCGTCCATTCTTTTGCTGTGCTTAGGGCTTGTTTGTCGCCTTCAGGAGCGTAAGTGAAGTAGAAGAGAAGATCTCCATCCATTTTAGGGATGACTTCTTTACCTACCTCGATGGCAAGGTTACCTAATTTATTATCTGCAGTGAACAGTTCCTTCTGTTGCTCTGCACGTTTAAATCCTAATTGATCGAAAATCACTCCGGAGAATGAATCCGTGTAATAAATACGGGTAGTTCCAGCCATGAAACGAACAACGGAAACTTCTTGATTTACTTTATCACCCAATTTAGCTTTAAGATCTTCTGTGTGTTTATCGAATTCAGCAATAACGTCGTTCCCTTTATCTTCAAGGTTAACGGCTTTTGCATATAGTTTAAAGTTTTCTTTCCAATCTCCTCTAAGCGTTTCCGAGAAAACGGTAGGGGCGATTGCACTTAATTTATCATAAACAGCTTCTTGGCGAATCTTGCTTCCGATAATCAAGTCAGGCTTTAGTGATGCGATTTTTTCTAAGTTAACTTCATGTTCAACACCAACAACTTCGACCCCATCCATATCATCTTTAATATGGTCGTACCAAGGGTCACCAAGCCATGATTGAACGGCACCAACAGGTTTAATTCCTAAAGCAAGCAATGCCTCAGTACCTTCATTTGTTAAAACGACCACTCTTTTAGGCGTTTCTTTCAACTCGGCAGTGCCCATGGCATGCTTAATTGTGTAGCTTGTATCTTCTTTCTTGTCTTCAGCCTTATTTCCATCGGCTTTATCATCCGAATTCCCGCAAGCTGCTAGAAGAAAGACTGCAAATATTGTAAAAATCGTTAATAATGACTTGAATCTAAACATCTATGTACCCCTCCCAATTTTTCAGCAAATGATAATCATTCGCACTTAACAGCATCATCATAAAATGAATATACTTTTCTGTCAATATATAAATGAAAATGATTCTCAAATTCATTGACATATTCCCAGTGCCACCAGTAAAATATTACTATACAAACGTGATTGGAAAGGTAACTGGATATGTTATTAAAATATACATGGCAGAAATGGATGGGGCTGTTCATTACCATTCTTTTGCTGCTGTTTTTACTGTGCTCAAGCATTGTATACGGTTATACAGATACAACATGGAAAATGGCCATCGATGCTTTTACCCATTTCAATGGGACGAATGAACACATTGTCATTCAATCAGTAAGACTTCCGCGTGCCCTGATTGCTTCTGCAATTGGTGCAAGTTTAGCCATCTCGGGGGTTTTGATGCAAACGCTAACTAAAAACCCCCTGGCCTCTCCAGATATCTTCGGGGTCAACGCCGGGGCGGGATTGGCAGTTGTCACTGGGGTCACTTTGTTTGGGATAAGCAATCTTCAGGTATTCACATGGCTCTCATTCATAGGGGCGGCCATAGCCGCGATGAGCATATATATGATTGGAAGCATGGGGCGCGGCGGCTTGACACCGATGAAGCTGACATTGGCTGGTGCAGCCATGACGGCCATGGTAGCTTCACTTACACAAGGTCTTCTTGTTTCTAATGAGGCTCTTTTGGATCAAGTCCTATTCTGGCTTGCCGGATCCGTTTCCGGTAGAAGTCTAGACAATTTAAATGCCGTCCTGCCTTATCTTGTCGTAGGATGGGGCCTTGCCTTGATCATGTCCGGTAAAATGAATGTGTTATCAATGGGTGAAGATGTTGCGAAAGGTCTTGGACTGAATATAGTTTTCCTTAAACTGGTGCTGGGGCTGGCAATCATCCTGCTTGCTGGCGGATCGGTGGCGGTTGCGGGTCCGATTGGCTTTATAGGAATCGTCGTTCCGCATCTTACCCGTTCTATAGTAGGCATTGATCATCGGTGGGTGATTCCCTTCTCTGGACTTTTCGGGGCGGTGCTTTTGATTGCGGCCGATGTCATATCCAGGTATATCCTGATGCCCCGAGAAGTTCCGGTTGGAGTCATGACAGCCATAATCGGGACCCCATTCTTTATTTATATTGCTAGAAAGGGGTTCAGCGGCCGATGAAGTCATATAAGAGCTTTCGTTTATTTAATGAAAAAATATCATTCTTGATGGATAAAAAAGCTATGATCGTGATTTTCATATTATTTTTAGTCACTTCACTAGTCTTTGTGATCAGTACTGGAGTGGGTGAAATGAATATAAATCCGTTAAGTGTCCTCCAGGTCTTTATCGGAGGGGGGACGGAGAGCGATCGGCTTATTATCCAATCTTTCCGGCTGCCTAGAATAATTGTTGCCCTGCTGGTAGGGATGGGCCTTGCTGTAGCTGGAGGGATCCTTCAAGGGATGATTCGAAATCCACTTGCTTCGCCGGATATCTTGGGGATAACAGGAGGAGCGACAGTAGCGGTCGTTGGATTCCTGGCCATTTTTAGCGATAAGAATCATTCTTTAACGGTGAGCATCAATTGGCTGCCGTTAGCCGCATTCATTGGGGCGACGGTCGTGGCCCTTCTTGTTTATTCATTAGCCTGGAAAAATGGAGTTCCCCCGATAAGGCTTGTGTTGATCGGGATTGGGGTGATGGCTTTAATGAAGGCACTCACTACGATGATGATGATTCTTGGCCCAGTCTATCAAGCGAGCCAGGCCAACCTTTGGATCACGGGGTCAGTGTCTAACTCCACCTGGAATAATATCGCTGTACTGGCACCATGGACGATACTATTCCTGTTAATCGCCTTCCTGTATGCCAGGAATATTAATTTACAGGAGCTAGGCGATGACCTTGCAACGGGGCTTGGGGGCCATGTCCAAAAACAGCGGTTTGCATTATTGATGATCAGTACGGCCTTGATTGGTGGTTCCACGGCATTTGCCGGCGGAATAGGGTTTGTGGGATTAATGGCACCCCACATGGCCAGAAGGCTGGTTGGTTCGAGTTTTGGAGTGTTACTGCCCACTTCAGCTTTGCTTGGTGGCATCCTGGTTATGGTGGCGGATTTAATTGGAAGGACCTTATTCTCACCTTTGGAAATACCGGCTGGTGTCTTCACAGCGAGCATCGGGGCACCATACTTCATTTATTTACTATATAAAACGAGGAATTCGTAAATCCGGTAAATGTAGAAAGCAGCAGTCATCCTAGTGATGGCTGCTGCTTCTGTTTGTAGACAAAAGGGGTTTGGCGCAAGGGCGCCGAGGCTCCCGAACCGCCCGCGGAAAGCGAGTGCCTGAAGTGGAAATCAACGTCTACACTTAAAAGAACTGTAGGCAAGCCCGCTTTCTTTTCATTAAGCTTCTTTAGCTGCTTCGATTTCGATGGTAAGCGTGATTTGATCGCCGATCAGTACTCCGCCTGTTTCTAACGCCGCGTTATAGGTTAGACCATAATCACTGCGTTTGACTTTCCCTTTTCCGCTGAATCCTGCTTTTTCATTCCCCCATGGATCTTTCCCTTGGCCTTCGAAGGTGATGCTGAAAGTTTCTTCTTGTGTGATTCCATTAAGAGTCACATTTCCAGTTACATCATATTCATCTTCATTCGTTTTCACGATTTTTGTTGATTTGAATGTTAAAGTAGGATTGTTTTCTACATCAAAGAAGTCAGCGGAACGCAGGTGATTATCCCGGTCTGCATTGCGTGTGTCGATACTGGCCACATCAACGGTAAAATCAATTTCTGCAGTTGTTAGATCCAATGGGTTTGCTAGGATGCTTGCTTCAAACTTATTAAAACTACCTTTTACTTTAGCGATCATCATATGTTTTACGGAAAATTCAATAGCACTGTGAGTCGGATCGATGGTCCATTTTGTATTTGTCATGTTTATTCCTCCTGATTATTAATCTTGAATTTATATATCTTTAATTTGAGATATCTTAACTTAATGTAATTATAAGAGGTGAAATCAATAGTGTCAACTGAAAGTTTTCCTTAATTTTGAAAACATGAAAAACCCTGTGCATTTATCGGGCACAGGGTTTTTGCTTATCCAAGGAGAGTAAAGCTGGCACCTTTAGTGATTGGCATGTTCTTTCTCTTCTTGAGTGGTCACTTTACTCGGCCAAAAAGCAAGTCGGCCAAGTAGGGCGGTGATTGCAGGAACAAGGAACGGGCGCACAATGAATGTGTCCATTAACACACCAAGTGCAGTAATGAGACCGAATTGAACCAATACTTGAATCGGAAGTGTGGCTAGAACGGAAAAAGTGGCTGCCAAGATTATTCCGGCGGAAGTGATGACACCACTAGTTTCGGCAACGCCTTTTCTGATGGCCTGCTTGATTGGCATCGTTTCTTTCTTACGCCAAATGCTTGAAACCATGAAAATGTTATAATCCTCGCCAAGTGCAACCAGGAATACGAAAGAATAAAGTGGAATGGTACCCTCTATGGCATCGACACCCATGAAATGGTGCAGGATTATCCAGCCTAAGCCCATTGCTGCAAAGAATGAGAGAATGACTGTTCCCATTAAATACACCATGGCTGTCACAGATCGCAAGTAGGCTAAGAGGAGCAAGGAAATCAGGACGATGATGATCGGGATGATCATGAATTCATCGGATTTTACGGTGTCCCTTTTATCGAATTGCGTCGCAGTTTGCCCGCCAATCCAAACCTTTTCATCAACTGAAGATATATTGGCGGCCTTCAATTCTCTCTCCGCCATTTTGCGGATTTCCGGAATGGAATCAATGGCCTCGAAAGCATATGGGTTCAAGTTGAATGTGACCTCATAGGATTGCAGATCTTTATTGGATTTACTTGTGACTGGATCGGCAACACTTTCAACAATATTCATCCCTTCTAATGCCTGCGCTAAATCGACATCTTCACCATCGGTATCGATAACCACTGTGGCTGGTGCAAGTTCGCCCGGTGAATACGAGTCGGAAATGACAGAATAGCCTTCACGGGAGTTCATATCTTCAGGGAAGGAAGAGAGAATATCATATGAATATTTTATTTGTGAAGAATAGCCAGCTAAAACACTGAAGATGATCAGGCATGTAAGAATGACAGTCCATGGCCTGGTCGTGACGATATGACCGATCCATTTACCGATGCGGCCTTCCATTTCGGGTGTACGCGGAACGATCGGGAAGAAGGAAGCCCTTCCGAATACAGAAAGTAATGCCGGCACAAGTGTTAAAGCTGCCAGCATCATGATAAAAATGGACAAGCTGAATGGTACAGCGAAACGGTGGTAGGCTCCGTATTTGGCTACAAGCAATGTTATCAGGGAGATGACGATCGTAAGGCCGCTCATCGCGATGGCGCCTGATGAATCTTTAAATGCAGCGATCATGGCTTTCCGTTTGCTTTCATGATTCCTTAATTCACTTCTGTAGTGAGAAATTAAAAATAGACAATAATCCGTTCCGGCCCCGAATAATAATACGGTCATGATTGAAATCGCCTGTGAATCGACTGTAATCCAACCATGATCTGCCATGAATCCTAGAATCGGGCTCGTGACAATATAGGCGAAGCCCACTCCGATTAGAGGAATGATGGCTAAAAGAGGAGAGCGGTAAATGAGTAATAACACGACAAGTACAAGTATTACTGTCGCTAACAGCAATTTGAAATCAGCACCTGAAAATAAACCCGTTGCATCGACGGATATCCCTACAGGGCCTGTCACTCGAAGGGATAATTTACCTGAATCTGTCGGGACCTTGAATGGGTCCGATCCAATGCGTTCCGATACAGCTTCATTAATGCTTTCAAGATTTTTTTCGAGAATTTCGGTCTCGGTCTTTTCTTTAAAGAAAAGCGGCTGTACAAAAGTCGTTCCATCTTCTGAAACCGATCCTTGAAGAGCAGGCAACGGAATTTCATGAAGCGGCGGTAAAAAGGATTGCTGTGTCAATGGGTTATCTGTCAGTTCTTTGGAAAGGTACTGGATTTCAGCCAAGTCGGCCTCCGTCAGTCCACTTTCCCGATGCCATGTAAGGAGGGCAGGTAATCCAGAGGATGTTGGAAACTCTTCTTTAATAAGTTCATCAGCCACGACAGAAGGTGAGTCTTCGGGCAAGTCTGCAGCATTATTTGCTGTTCGATCATTAACGGCAGGCAATGTGAAGGTTAATACGATTGCTGCAATTATCCATACAGCAATGACAATCCAACGACCGGTCTTTCCAGACATCATCCTGCCAAGTCTTCCTAATATTGATTCGTCCAATGAAGGCACCCCGTTTTTTGAAATTTTTTATCCTTAGTTCATTATAATGGAGCGCTGTTGTCATAAACAAAAATGGGTATGCTTCCTCCATGTTTTTTACTGAATGCTTCAAAGCTTTCATATCATTATATGATTTACACCGGTTGTTAATGGCATAAACATATGGTCAGCCGTATATAGGGGAGTTTCAAATATTTTCAATTAAATTTGAAGATTGAAGAGTGAAATATAGGGAATAGGGGAAAGTATAATAGTATTATGGCTTTTATTAACAGGGGAGGGATATTTTTGTCCGATAAATCCAAAAAACCAAATGATGAATCGCAAGAAACATTAACGAACAGGCAAGGTCACCCGGTAACGAATAACCAGAGTCTTAGAACTGTAGGAAACAGAGGACCTAGTACACTTGAGAACTATGATTTCCTGGAAAAGATCAGCCATTTCGATAGGGAGCGTATCCCTGAACGGGTGGTGCACGCCCGTGGTGCAGGTGCACATGGTTATTTCGTTCCGACCGGTAAAGCGGGGGACGAGCCGATTTCAAAATATACGAGAGCGAAGGTTTTTCAGGAAGAGGGTAAAAAAACCCCGGTATTCGTGAGATTTTCATCTGTTATTCATGGAGGGACGTCCCCGGAAACGTTACGTGATCCCAGGGGATTTGCGGTTAAATTTTATACGGAGGATGGAAACTGGGATCTTGTAGGAAATAACCTGAAAATTTTCTTTATCCGTGATGCCATGAAATTCCCGGATTTGATTCATGCCTTCAAACCCGATCCGGTCACGAACATTCAGGACGGCAGGAGGATCTTCGATTTTTGCTCGAGCTCACCTGAAACATTCCATATGATCACCTTTGTATTTTCCCCATGGGGCATTCCGGCTAACTACCGCATGATGCAAGGGTCAGGGGTCAATACTTATAAATGGGTGAATGAGGAAGGGAAAGCGGTGCTTGTCAAGTATCACTGGGAACCGAAACAAGGGATCAAGAACCTGACACAGCAAGAGGCAAATGAAATTCAAGCTACGAATTTCAATCATGCCACACAGGATCTATATGAAGCGATTGAACGCGGAGACTATCCGGAATGGGATCTCAACGTACAGATCATGAGTGATGATGATCATCCTGAATTGGATTTTGATCCGCTGGATGATACGAAAATCTGGCCGAAAGATGAGTTCCCATGGCTGCATGTCGGTACGATGGTATTGAATAAAAACCCTGAAGACTATTTCACTGAAGTCGAACAAGCTGCATTCGGCACCGGTGTCCTGGTGGATGGACTGGACTTTTCTGATGACAAGATGTTACAGGGACGTACATTCTCTTATTCCGATACACAGCGTCACCGTGTTGGTGCGAATTATCTGCAATTGCCGATTAATGCTCCGAAGAAACCGACAGCCACGAATCAGACTGGCGGACAGATGCAATATGAAGTTGGCAGAGGCAGCCAAAGCCCCCATATCAACTACGAACCATCAACTGTCGGCGGCTTGAAGGAAGCTAAGCAGACGGGCAAGGAGTATACACCGATGGTGGAAGGGAAACTTGTTCGTGAGACAATCGATCGCCAAAACAATACGAAACAGGCTGGTGAAACATTCCGTGAATTCGAGGATTGGGAAAAAGACGATTTAATTTCTAATTTAGTGGCGGCATTGGCTCCTGCCGACAAGCGCATTCAGGAAAAAATGATAGCTCTTGCCGAAGAGGCCGATGAAGAGTATGGCCGCAGATTGAAAGAGGGACTGGCCGCGGCTTCTGAACATACAAACTCTTCAAAACCTCTGGGCGGGACAGATAACCCTGAGGACGCCGTTAAAAAAGGACATGAAGCGGATCCATATTGATTGGGCTGAAAAGAAGCAAACTTCCCTTTAAAGGGGTTTGCCTCTTTTTTTTATGGGCATAATTGGAGGATGTATGGAATGCTCTTCTGATGATGCTTGAAAATCAAGAAGGAAATTGATTGGCAAAAAACTTAATAATCATTTAAACTGAAACTACTCTATTTTTCTCTTATAAAGGAGATGAAAAAATGATTAAACTTCTTTCTGCCCTTTTCCTTCCTTGTCTACTTGTCATGCTATTTTCAAGAGTCACCTATAACAATGTCGTGGGTCTTGTTTTAACTGTTGCCTTGATTACAGCTTCCGCATATAAAGGTTATACGCATACAAACTTATTGATCATCGTGGATGCCTTATCCCTGACAGTGGGATTTTGGTTATCAAAAAGAATGATGAAACGTACATCCAAGAGCGCCTGACACCAAAGGTGCTTTTTTTGTACTCAAAGATGCCATTCGCTTCAACACATCATGAAGTCCTTAGAACAAAAAAATAGAATAGATGTTCGCTTATTTCTGGTTTGTTTTAAGGCTATTGTGGTAGAATGTGTATATATGCTTTATTAAATCGGAATAAATAGAAGGGATACAGGCATGTCCCGTTTTCATATAAAAATATTTCAATAGGAGGCTATGCTTGGTGAAGGATAAGTTTGAGTTAGTCTCAAAATACTCTCCTCAAGGAGATCAACCGGCAGCGATTGACATGCTAGTCGAAGGGATTAAGGAAGGCAAGGAAATGCAGACGTTATTGGGGGCGACGGGGACAGGGAAAACGTTCACCGTTTCCAATGTGATTCAAAGAATCAACAAACCGACTCTTGTCATTGCCCACAATAAAACGTTGGCGGGGCAGCTTTACAGTGAGTTCAAAGAGTTCTTCCCTAATAATGCCGTAGAATACTTCGTTAGCTATTATGATTACTACCAGCCAGAGGCTTATGTTCCATCCACGGATACATTCATCGAAAAAGATGCAAGCATCAATGATGAAATCGATAAACTGCGACACTCGGCAACCTCTTCTTTGTTCGAAAGGAAAGATGTCATCATCATTGCCAGTGTTTCGTGCATATATGGGCTCGGTTCCCCTGAAGAGTACCGGGAGATGGTCGTTTCCCTCCGGACAGGCATGGAAATAGACCGGAATGCCTTGCTGCACAGACTCGTGGATATTCAATATGAGAGGAATGATATTGCTTTCCAACGGGGGACCTTCCGCGTTCGCGGTGACGTAGTCGAAATTTTCCCAGCTTCACGTGATGAGCATTGCGTACGGGTCGAGTTTTTCGGGGATGAGATTGACCGTATCCGTGAAGTCGATGCCCTGACTGGTGAAATCACTGGTGAACGGGAACATATCGCGATTTTCCCGGCTTCCCACTTCGTAACCCGCGAAGAGAAAATGCGGATAGCCATTCAAAATATCGAAACGGAACTGGAAGAGCGATTGAAGGAATTAAGGGAAGATGAAAAACTCCTTGAAGCACAGCGCTTGGAGCAGCGGACCCGTTATGATTTGGAAATGATGCGGGAAATGGGCTTTTGTTCAGGGATCGAGAACTATTCCCGCCATTTAACCCTTCGTCCCCCAGGTGCGACACCATACACTTTAATGGATTACTTTCCAGAGGACTTCCTATTGGTCGTGGATGAATCACACGTAACCCTTTCGCAAATCCGCGGAATGTTCAATGGAGATCAGGCTCGGAAGCAAGTGCTCGTCGATCATGGCTTCCGTCTGCCGTCGGCAAAAGATAACCGCCCGCTAAGATTTGAGGAATTTGAAAAAAAGGTACATCAATCCATATTCGTTTCGGCAACTCCGGGACCATATGAACTCGAACATACGCCAGAAATGGTTCAGCAGATCATCCGTCCTACCGGATTGCTGGATCCGACGGTGGAAGTGCGGCCGATTGAAGGGCAGATAGATGACTTGATCGGTGAAATACAGGAGCGCGTCAAAAAGAACGAGCGTGTGCTCATTACGACCTTGACGAAAAAGATGTCTGAGGATTTAACTGATTATTTAAAGGAAATCGGCATCAAGGTCCAATATCTTCATTCGGAAGTGAAGACCTTGGAAAGGATAGAAATCATCCGGGAACTTCGAATGGGCAAATATGATGTACTCGTTGGAATCAACCTTTTAAGGGAAGGCCTGGATATACCGGAAGTGTCATTGGTGACCATACTGGATGCCGATAAGGAAGGGTTCCTTCGCTCGGAACGTTCGCTTATTCAAACGATGGGCCGTGCAGCCCGTAATGCCAACGGCCATGTCATCATGTATGCAGATCGCATCACGAATTCGATGGAACTTGCCATCAATGAAACGAGGCGGCGCCGTGAAATCCAGGAAAGCTATAATAAAGAGCATGGAATAATGCCTCAAACCATTCAAAAGGATATCCGTGACTCCATAAGGGCGACCCATGTAGCCGAAGAAGGCGAAGAATATAAAGAAGACCTTGCACCAAGCCTCGCGAAGCTCCCTAAAAAAGAGCGTTTAAAAGTGATGGAGAGCATGGAAAAGGAAATGAAGGAAGCGGCAAAGGCACTGGATTTCGAGCGAGCTGCCGAGCTGCGTGATTTATTACTAGAGTTGAAAGCGGAAGGGTGACGAAACATGGCAATGGATAAAATTGTGATAAAAGGCGCCAGGGCCAACAATTTAAAGAATATTGATATCACGATACCGAGAGACAAACTTGTTGTGCTGACCGGATTATCCGGATCTGGAAAGTCTTCCTTGGCTTTTGATACGATTTATGCAGAAGGGCAAAGACGTTATGTAGAATCACTGTCCGCTTATGCCCGTCAATTCTTAGGCCAAGTGGATAAACCGGATGTCGATGCGATCGAAGGCTTGTCACCAGCCATTTCCATAGACCAGAAAACGACCAGTCGAAATCCTCGTTCAACCGTAGGGACTGTTACGGAGATCTATGATTATTTAAGGCTGTTATTTGCACGGGTCGGCAGGCCGACCTGTCCGATCCATAATATTGAAATCACCTCACAAACGATTGAGCAAATGGTGGACCGCATTCTTGATTACCCTGAGCGGACCAAGCTTCAAGTGTTGGCACCGCTTGTCTCAGGCAGAAAAGGGACACATGCAAAAGTTTTGGAGGAAGTCAAGAAACAAGGATATGTCCGCATTCGGGTGAACGGGGAAATGCATGATCTCAGTGAGGAGATAACTCTCGAAAAAAATAAAAAGCATTCAATTGAGGTCATCATAGACCGGATCGTCATTAAAGAGGGTATCATGGCGCGGCTCGCGGATTCATTGGAAAGTGCTTTGCAGCTTGGCGAGGGCAAAGTCATCATTGACGTCATGGGTGAGGAAGAGCTGCTGTTCAGTGAACATCATGCTTGTCCATACTGCGGATTTTCGATTGAAGAGTTAGAACCGAGAATGTTCTCCTTCAATAGCCCGTTTGGGGCATGCCCGGATTGTGATGGCTTGGGGGCGAGGCTTGAGGTGGACCGTGATCTGGTCATCCCGAATAACGAATTAAGCCTCCGTCAACATGCGATTGCGCCATGGGAGCCGACGAGCTCTCAATATTATCCGCAGCTCCTTGAAGCGGTAGCCAACCATTATGGGATAGATATGGATGTGCCCGTTAAAGATTTACCGGAAGAGAAGATGGATAAGGTCTTGCTTGGTTCAGGTAAAGATAAGATATATTTCCGTTATAAAAATGATTTTGGAAGAGTGCAAGAAGGATATATTTCTTTTGAAGGAGTTTTAAGAAACATCGAAAGGCGCTTCAAGGAGACGAGTTCAGACTATATTCGTGAGCAAATGCAAAAATATATGTCGGAACATCACTGCCCGACCTGTAAGGGACATCGTTTAAAAAAAGAGAGTCTTTCCGTGCTCATTCAAGGGGTACATATAAGTGAAACGACAGCTTTATCAGTGGAAGATGCGTTAGTATTTTTCGATAAACTTGATTTGACTGAAAAGGAAGCGGCAATTGCGAGATTGATTTTACGTGAAATTCGCGAGCGGCTCGGTTTCCTGGCTAATGTAGGTTTGGAATATTTGACGTTGAGCAGGGCAGCGGGGACATTATCAGGCGGCGAAGCGCAGCGTATACGATTGGCTACGCAGATCGGTTCACGATTGACGGGGGTACTCTATATTTTGGATGAACCTTCAATAGGGCTGCATCAGAGGGATAACGATCGATTGATCGAAACATTGAAGAATATGCGCGAAATCGGGAACACCCTGATTGTTGTCGAGCATGATGAAGATACGATGATTGCTGCGGACTATTTGATCGATGTTGGTCCTGGAGCAGGAGCGCATGGAGGGGAAATAGTGGCCGCTGGTACTCCGGAAGAGGTCATGAATAACCCTAAATCCTTAACGGGCCAATATTTAGCAGGGAAGAAATTCATTCCATTGCCATTGGAACGCCGGAAAAATGATGGCCGTGTCATTGAGATAAAAGGTGCCAAGGAAAATAATTTGAAAAACGTTAATGTGAAATTCCCGCTAGGGGTCTTTACAGCCGTTACAGGAGTCTCTGGATCAGGGAAAAGTACATTAGTGAATGAGATCCTCCATAAATCGTTGGCTCAAAAGCTGAATCGGGCAAAAGCCAGACCAGGCGATTTCCGTGAGATCAAGGGAATTGAGCATTTGGATAAAGTCATTGATATCGATCAATCACCGATCGGCAGAACCCCACGATCGAATCCGGCTACCTATACGGGTGTATTCGATGATGTTCGTGACGTATTTGCCTCAACTAATGAAGCGAAGATCCGCGGTTATAAAAAAGGAAGGTTCAGTTTCAATGTGAAGGGCGGCCGCTGTGAAGCGTGCCGAGGCGATGGCATTATCAAGATAGAAATGCATTTCCTTCCGGATGTCTATGTCCCATGTGAAATCTGTCATGGGAAACGTTATAACCGGGAAACTCTTGAAGTGAAATATAAAGGGAAAAACATTTCCGACATTCTCGATATGACAGTTGAGGAAGGCGTTAGTTTCTTTGAAAATATCCCGAAAATCAAACGGAAGCTACAAACGATTTATGATGTCGGTTTGGGTTATATCAAGCTTGGGCAGCCTGCTACCACTTTATCAGGCGGTGAAGCGCAAAGGGTGAAACTTGCTTCTGAATTGCATCGCCGTTCCACTGGGCGCTCCTTTTATATCTTGGATGAACCAACTACCGGACTTCATGTCCACGATATAGCAAGGCTGCTAAAGGTTCTGCAGCGGCTGGTTGACAATGGGGATACAGTTTTGGTGATCGAGCATAATCTGGATGTCATCAAGACGGCGGACCATATTATTGACCTGGGTCCGGAAGGCGGAGATAAGGGCGGTACGATCGTCACTTATGGAACTCCTGAAAAAATATGTGAGGTTTCCGAATCATATACGGGTAAATACTTAAAACCTGTACTTACCCGTGATCAAATTCGCATGGAAAATTGGATTGAAGAAAAAGAAACTCAGCATGAACATGCATAAAAGAACAAGCCATCCGGCTTGTTTTTTTGTAGAAAAATGACGGTGTGCATTTAATCAATCATTTGATTAAAGAATAGGAAAACAAGATATTTCCGGGGAAATCATACATCATCCTTTTCGGAAATTGTCATTTCCCTTTGTCGAATGATGGGAAAAATGGTATTTATGAAACTTTTTAGATATCTGGGCGTATGTATGAATAAAATGAAAGAAGAAAGCGAGGAATGTTCATGCAGGAGGAAAGAAAAAAAATATTGGAAATGATTCAGGATGGAAAGTTATCGGCGGAAGAAGCCATGGGCTTATTGGAAGAATTAGATAAAGCCAGTCAGGAAAGTGAAGCTAAAGAGCAGAAATTGCAAAATGAATTATCGACGGTAGTCGTGGATAAGAAAAGCGAGGGAAGCACTCAGGACACGTTTAAGAAGAATATCCAGTCATCGAAAGAAAAGATCATTGATTTCGTTGAAAGTGCTTTTAAGAAAATCAAAGAAACGGACCTTGATTTCAACTTTGGGAAATCTGTGGAGGTCAATCATATTTTCCAGCATGATCATGATTTCCTGAATGAAGTTGATGTGGATATAGCAAATGGGAAAATAAAAATCGCCGCATGGGACCATGATGATGTCCGGGTTGAATGCGAAGCTAAAGTATACCGTGTGGAAGATATAGAAGAAGCCAGGAAGAACTTTTTGGAAGAAGTCGATTTCACGATTGAAAATGGAAAATTGAGGTTCAAGGTTCGTGAAAAGTCCATAAAGGTTGATACGATCATGTACATCCCAAGGAAGGAATATGAGGATATCCATGTAAGGATGTTCAATGGCGCAATCACGACTGAATCATTGAAATCAGAGAACCTTAAAGCGAAGACGGCGAATGGTGCCATTCATATCATGCAGGGTACCGGTGATTCGTGTGAGCTTGAAACAGCTAACGGGATGATCACCATTTCGGATACCAACTTTAATGACCTGGAAGCCGAGACCTTGAATGGAGCGATTAATGCCGATGGATACTTCAAGAAATTGGATGTTCAAACTTTCAATGGGGAAATCATCTGTACGAATTCAGGGATGGATTGCGATTCGATCCATGCTAAGTCAATCACTGGAAAAGTCCAGTTGACCCTGCCGCAAGGGAAGGCGATCGAAGGAGAGTTGAAATCAAATTTAGGAAGCTTTAATGTAACTTTGGAAGGGATGACCATCATCGAAGAGAAAAGTGATGTGGTTCAGAAGGTCCTTAAGTTTAAAACCGTTAAGGAAGAAGTTCCTGTGCTTCATGTTTTTGCAGAAACCAAGACAGCAGCGATAACGGTCTCTTGAAGAAAAAGAAAGCCCGCAGATATAACTGGCGGGCCCAGAATGTAGCCAAACTCGGTGAAAAGCGGGCTTGGCTACATTTTTTTATGGCTTGTACAATTTGGATGTTGATTTCTTCTCCCGGCACTCGCTTTCCGCCTGCGGGGAGCTCTTCTGGATACGCTTTTCCCGCAGGAGTCTCGCACACCTGCTTCAATCAACTTTATTATTAAATTTTGATAGAAATCATATCTAAGGGGTGTTGCTTGGAGGAGGTTCGGGAACATTATTTGATGAAAGATACGTTTTCTAAAACCCTTTTGTCTGCAAAGTGAGCCCGCCAATTTAAACAGGCGGGCTTTCTTAGTATTCTGCAGTTTCATCTCATCTCTTTCCAGTTTACGGGGACCATACCGCTGTCATCATCCGGGTCTGTGAATAAAAAAACAATAAATCGATAATGCTTTGTTTGGTTATTAACAGAAAAATGCTAAAATAGAAAAAGTATCTCGAAAAATAGCAACGCTCCAAAAGGAGGAAAGATATATGGCAAAAGTCCGTACAAAGGATATAGTAGAAGCGTTCGGTCTAGAACTTATCAGTGGGGAAGAAGGAATTAACCGACCAATAGTCACGAGTGATTTATCTCGTCCCGGACTTGAAATAGCCGGTTTTTTTGATTATTATCCCGCGGATCGAGTACAGCTTTTAGGTATGACGGAAATGTCCTTTTTTAATCGGTTGAATGAACCGGAGCGAATACAGCGGATGGAAGAGTTGTGCAGGGACTTTACTCCAGGCATCATCATTACGCGTGGTCAGGAAGTGCCGATAGAATTGATCGAAGCTTCAGAGCGGGAATCCGTTCCTGTGATGAGATCTAATATGAAGACAACAAGGTTATACAGCCGTCTGACCAATTTCCTTGAAAGCAGGTTGGCACCAACTACTGCTGTTCATGGTGTATTGGTGGATATCTATGGGTTAGGGGTGTTGATCACCGGGAAAAGCGGAGTCGGTAAAAGTGAGACAGCCCTGGAATTGGTGAAACGGGGTCATCGTCTCGTAGCCGATGACTGCGTCGAAATCAGGCAGGAAGACCAAGATACGCTAGTGGGGAATGCCCCGGATTTAATCGAACATCTTCTTGAAATAAGAGGGTTGGGAATCATTAATGTAATGACACTTTTTGGAGCTGGTGCAGTCCGGAGCAACAAAAAGATCTCAATCGTCATCAATCTGGAACTATGGGAAAAAAACAAGCAGTATGACCGGGTTGGTCTTGATGAAGAAAAAATGAAAATCATCGATACGGAAGTGACGAAAATAACCGTACCTGTCCGTCCAGGGCGAAATTTAGCTGTTATCATTGAAGTGGCAGCCATGAATTACCGCCTGAAACGAATGGGAGTAAATGCTGCGGAACAGTTTTCAGATCGCTTGAACCATGCCATTGCAGATCCGGAACATGATGAATTTTAATAGGTTATAGGAAAAGAGGGGACAAAATGGAACAAGGAATACAGCCGCTGAATCCAATCGCGATAGATCTAGGCCCCATCCAGGTACATTGGTATGGACTGATCATCGGTTTCGGTGTGTTATTGGGTCTTATTATCGCTTTGAGGGAATCTGAGCGGAGAGGTCTTGATAAGGAAATATTTACGGATATGATTTTGTTTGCTGTCCCGATCGCGATCATTTGTGCCCGTATTTATTATGTGATATTTCAATGGGAGTACTATTCACAAAACCCGGGGGATATCATAAAAATATGGAATGGCGGAATTGCCATACATGGTGCGTTGATTGGATCGGTGCTGACTGCCATCGTTTTTGCCAAGGTCAGGAAAGTGTCATTTTGGAAGCTGGCGGATATTGCTGCACCGAGCTTATTGTTGGGGCAGGCGATTGGCCGTTGGGGAAATTTCATGAATCAGGAAGCGCATGGGGGAGAAATAACCAGGTCATTCCTGGAAAATATGCATTTGCCTGAATTCATCATAAATCAAATGTACATAAACGGGACGTACTATCATCCGACCTTTTTGTATGAATCGATTTGGAATATCGCCGGTGTCATTATCCTCTTAAGTTTACGGAAAGTGAACTTGCGCAGGGGAGAACTCTTTTTAACATATGTATTATGGTATTCCATCGGCCGTTTTTACATTGAAGGATTGCGGACGGATAGTTTGATGCTGACGGAGTCACTGCGTATCGCACAAGTGATCTCGATTGTGTTGGTGGTTGTAGCCATTGCTTTAGTGGTCTATAGAAGGGTCAGCGGGCATGCAAACAAAAGATATTTAGATGCATAGGGAATATGTGTAAAGGGAGAGGGCATAGTGATAGTAAATTCGGTTAAAAAGGGACTTCTTTCAGGCTTGAATACAACTTGGTCTTTGGGGAAAGTGATATTTCCAGTCACTTTGATCGTCACTGTGCTTCAATATACGCCTGTATTGCCATTCATCATTAACTTGATAGCGCCTTTGATGAATCTCATCGGTCTTCCAGGGGACGCGGCAATTCCGCTTGTGTTAGGGAATTTCCTGAATTTATACGCGGCGATCGCTGGCATATTAACACTTGATCTGACTGTGAAAGAAGTTTTTATTATTGCTATGATGCTATCTTTTTCACATAATTTATTGATCGAGTCAGGTGTGGCGATGAAAACCGGTGTCAAGCTGTGGATCATCTTAACAGTACGGATCGGGCTTGCCCTATTATCAGCGATCGTCATCAATCTTGTCTGGCAGGGCGGATCTGAAATGGCCCAAGGAGTGGCTATCGGGGAGGCTGCAGAGATTAACGGAGCAGGTGCAATCCTCTTACATGGGGTTTTCCAGGCCCTTTCAGGCATCGGTCAGCTGGCGGTCATCGTTATTCCGCTCATGGTGGCGGTTCAAATCATGAAAGATTTAAAATGGCTGGAAGCCTTCTCGAAAGCCCTTGCTCCCTTCATGAAGGTCCTGGGGATGAAGCCGAATGCTTCCATGCCTTTCGTTACAGGCCTGACTCTCGGCTTGGCATATGGGGCGGGCGTAATGATTCAAGCTGCTAAAGAAGATAATGTTTCGAAGAAGGATATGACGATTGCGTTCATCTTTTTAGTTGCCTGCCATGCTGTTGTAGAAGACACACTGATTTTTATTCCGCTGGGGATTCCGGTCTTGCCGTTGTTGCTTATTCGGCTGCTCACGGCCATTGTTTTAACGATGGCCGTTGCGTTTATATGGAATCGGACTGACAGGGTACAGAGAAAGGAAGCTGTAATATGAACAGTAAGATAACTACATTATTATTCGATCTTGATGGGACGTTGATCAATACAAATGAATTGATCATCGCCTCTTTTACGGAAACTTTAAACCACTTTTGTCCTGGTAAGTTCAATCGGGAAGATATCATTCCATTTATCGGGCCGACTTTGGTCGATACTTTCTCTTCCATTGATCCAAAACGAGTGGATGAAATGATCGCTTACTATCGGGAGCATAATTGGAGGGACCATGATTTGCTTGTCACACAATTTGACGGGGTGTTCGAAACCGTTCAAACGTTGAAGCAGAGCGGTTATAAATTGGCAGTTGTTACGACAAAGAAGCGTGATGTCGTCGAAAAGGGCCTGCGTTTAAGCAAACTGGATCAATTCTTTGAAGTGGTGGTCACACTGGATGAAGTGGAAAAGGCAAAGCCCGACCCAGAGCCTTTGGTAAAAGCTTTAAATCAACTAGGTTCGGTTCCTGAAGAAGCGATCATGATTGGCGACAATTATCATGACATTATGGGCGGTAAAAATGCAGGTACAAAAACGGCGGGGGTCTCATGGTCCATTAAAGGCCGTGAATTCTTGGAAAGTTATCACCCAGATTATATGCTTGAGCAGATGGCGGATTTATTGAATATCGTTGAGGTTGAAAAACTCACGGAGGCTAGAAAATGAGACGCACGTCCCGCTATCCAGTTGAAGGGGCAAATTCACTATGGCATGTATATAAGACCGTTCCATTCTGGAAAGTCGTAAAGAATTTTGTGGTGATACAGCTAGCGCGTTATACGCCTTTTCTGGGCATGAAGAATTGGCTATACAGGACTTTTTTACATATGAAAGTAGGAAAGCATACTTCGTTTGCCTTGATGGTCATGCCGGATGTGATGTTTCCGGAAAAAATATCGGTTGGGATGAATACTGTCATTGGCTATAATACGACGATTCTTGCTCATGAATATTTGATTCATGAATATCGTTTAGGAGATGTTGTCATTGGTGATGAAGTATTGATTGGAGCCAATTCGACCATTCTTCCAGGACTTTCAATTGGTAATGGGGCGATTGTCTCTGCGGGGACGCTTGTACATAAGGATGTTCCGGAGGGAGCTTTCGTCGGGGGAAATCCAATGAAAATCATATATACCAAAGAGGAAATGCTTGAGAGAGAGCAGCAAACTTCCTTATGAGAAAAAGGACTTGCCCATATATGTGGCAAGTCCTTTTTAATGGCATTATGGGTATAACGGAGTCAGTTCACTCTTTAGATGCTCTATCACTTCGTTGATTGATACATTTTCCTGGTTCACCGTTGCTTCATACGTTTCTTTTAAAATTTGAAAAAACCTTTGCCGTGCCTGTTCATCCATGTTGAGCCTGTCCTCCTATCATCTATTAAAGATTTATGAAGAGGGGGCAGAACAACTTCAGCCCCGAATCTCATTTACCTATCTCCGATTTCAATAAATCGGCAACCAATACGTATCGTTCCGGTGCACTACCAATATATGAAAAAGGATAGCAGGTTGTTACTGTAAGTGTGGCCTTGGGCTTGGGAACGATCACGGTACGGTCATCTGCATCGACGATACGAACCTTCCTCACTTTATATGTAAACGTACCGGCTTCTGTCTTGGCAATCAGCAAGTCACCCTCGCCGACATCACCTAGATCCCTGAAAATTGTATCCCGGTGTCCGGATAAAACGGAATTATCCTTTTCGCCGGGGAGGACGGACGCCGCATAATGGCCGACGCCCTTTTCGAGTTCATCTTCGTCCGTTCCGTGATAAATTGGAAGTGTTGCCTTGATTTTTGGAATATAAAGCTCACCCATCAAATCACCTGTCTCCGGTCGTTGCTCATATAGTTCAAGCCCATCGGGAATATCAGATTTCGACTTCGGTTCGGGTAGCTTAGCCGTCGCTTCCGTTGTATCAGATTTATTCCATTTATATAGGGCATAGCCTTTTATCAGCGTATAGGCATTTGTCGTTGTAAAATAAAAACCTAAGGTTAAAATGCAAACACCAGTGATAAGTAACGTTTTTTTCTTATGCCTGGATTGCCTATTGTTGCTCATCTTAATTAGTGAGTCTCGCTTTTCTGATTAATCCGAAAGCTATACCCATCAACGCTAAACCGATTAAAGCGCCGAATAAGTAATTACCAGCCGTTTTAGGAAGCACTCCGCCTTTTTCCGTTTTATGATTGGGTTTTGTGGATTTTTTCTTTTCCTTTTTTACCTCAACCACTTTAGAAATGACCTCAGTGGATTGTTTAATGTCATTACCGGTTTCTTTCACTAAATCGGAACCGATCATTTCACCTGTCAATGTAAAATCGAACAAAAAATTGCCGTTTAAATCATAAATGGAAACTAGTAAACTAGCATTCGTCAATTCCCTAAGTTGGAATAAAGCCTCAAGGGATAGGTTTTTCGTGACACCATCCTGAATTAAGGCGAATTTGGATTGAATTTGCAGCAAGCTTTGAAGATCATTATATATGGAAAGCAATTCTGCCACTTGTTCAGCAGATAATTCATCAATTGTTTCAAAATACTCGAGTTGATCCATCCTATCGGAGATCGCCATTAAACGAGCTTCAAAAGAAGGGTCTTCGACGATAGGCAAAAGGTGGTTCATGAATCTGTCGAGCTCTTCGTCTGTAAGGCCGATCTCAGTAAAGAGACCATCCATT
The DNA here is from genome assembly GCF_043656335.1 of Peribacillus sp. NPDC056705. Taxonomy (NCBI): domain Bacteria; kingdom Bacillati; phylum Bacillota; class Bacilli; order Caryophanales; family Bacillaceae; genus Peribacillus; species Peribacillus sp. NPDC056705. Next base: position 301,536 of record NZ_JBHTYI010000001.1, read on the forward strand.
AAATCGATGATCTCTTCATCATCATATTCCATCTCTTCCTCATCGTAATCCATTTCTAAATCGATGATATCCTCAATGTCGTAAATGAAATGGAAGGTATCGATGATCGAATCCCCCTCTTCCAGTTCGCCGTATTCTATTAATAATTCCGTAAGTTCTGCTTCTGTCATTTCATATTTTTTAAGTAGATTCTGTATGGTCTTAGGAGTGACGGTCGGTCCTAATGTATCACGCAACTCTTCTACTGATTTCAGTTCATTCAATGATAAGTCGTAATAGGATAAATACTCTTCCAATTCTTCTTGCGTCATTCTAACTTCGGTAAGGTATGCATTAAGTTCATCCTGGTTGATCTTAGTTGCCGCAAAACTCTTCGTTCCGCTTAAACCCAGTGAAAAAAGAACGATAACTGCCACAATAAACGAAAAATATTTCTTCATTACCAAATCCCCCTAAAAATTTCTAATATTACCAAACTCCTAAACATTATAAAACAGCTAAACCAAAAGGTATACATTAATAACAGAGAAAGGTTAAAAATAGGAAGAAATATTTGGGCGAAAAGGTACAACTCCTTCCGTTTGGACCTAAACCGATCATGAAGAATAACCAAGACTGCAAAGGTATTTGAAGTAATGAGATTAGGCATATTTTCCTTGACGTAAGGTGGGGGCAGGGGTAAACTATTAATAACTTCAACCTGCTACCATATTAGCGAACTAAAGTGTATTAATAGATTATTGTGATTATTTATATTATTACGTCAGTTAATTTGATACTATTTTTATATGTTATTCGAAATTTGGATTTAAGTGTGAAACCTTGGAAAGATAAAGGGATAAGCAAAATTAGGAATGGGCACATCGGTTTTTGCCTATAGGCGGACCGATTTGATATAGATAGTAATCAAAATTTCAAAAGGATGTGCAGTCGTGACAAAGCCATTTATGTTTGAAAAACCGTTAGGAATGAGAGATACATTGCCGGTACTGTATGAAACGAAAGTGTCGGCAAGAAATAAAATGAGTGATGAAATCAAGAAGTGGGGCTATCAATTTATTGAAACGCCTGCTTTGGAATATTATGAAACAATTGGCGATGCTTCGGCAATCTTGGATCAACAGTTGTTTAAACTTCTTGATTCCCAGGGGCATACACTCGTACTCCGTCCCGAGATGACAGCTCCCATTGCACGGGTGGCAGCATCCAAACTGTTAAAACAGCAAATCCCGCTTCGGCTGGCCTATTCCGCGAATGTATATCGCGCACAGCAGCGTGAAGGAGGCAGGCCGGCAGAATTCGAACAGATTGGCATTGAATGTATCGGAAATAAGTCTATAAGTGCCGATGCTGAAATGATTGCCCTGCTTGCGGATGCTTTAAAGGCTGCAGGGCTTCAGGAATTTAAGATTTCCATTGGACATATCGGATTTTTGCAAGAGTTTTTCTTAAGCATTCTAGGTACGGAGGAAAGAGCCTCTATCTTAAGGAAGTTTTTGTATGAAAAAAATTATGTCGGTTATCGCGAGCATGTTAAATCACTGCCGCTTTCATCCATTGATAAACAACGGCTTATCGAATTTACCTCATTAAGGGGCAGTGAAGGAACCCTGATCAAGGCGCTAGGGTTGGTTGAAAATAATAAAGGGCAAGATTCCTTGGCTGAACTGAAGGAATTGTCTGCGCAGCTGAAAGAATTTGAAGTTGAACAATATGTTAGCTTCGACTTAACATTGGTCAGTCATATGAGTTATTACACGGGAACTTTATTTGAAGTGTATGCCGGACAAGTGGGTTCGCCGATCGGCAATGGCGGCCGGTATGATAATCTGCTTGCGAAATTCGGTTGGAATGCTTCGGCCACAGGTTTTGCAATCCGGGTGGATCGCCTTGCAGAAGCTCTTGGGGAGCCGATCCAGCCTGTCGCGCCAGAATGCATTTTATTCAGTCCCGAACGGAGATTGGAAGCAATACAATTTGCAAGAAAAAAACGCTTCGAAGGGAAATTGGTAACGATTCAAGATATTACGGTCGTCCAAAATGTCGATGCTTTTACACGGACATTTTCTGAAGTTCATTTATTCGTAGGGAATGGGGGGAATGGAAAAGATGAATAATAGCTTTTTAACGATTGCCATGCCGAAAGGGAGAATATTTGAAGAAGCGGCAGAGCTGTTAAGAAGAGCCGGTTTTCGTCTCCCTCCCGAGTTTGATGATTCCCGGAAATTGATCCTTGAAGTGGAAGAGGAGAATCTGCGGTTCATTTTAGCAAAACCGATGGACGTCGTAACATATGTGGAACACGGCGTCGCTGACATTGGAATTGCAGGGAAGGATGTCATGTTGGAAGAAGAACGTGATGTCTATGAGTTACTTGATTTGAAAATCAGTGCCTGCTACTTGGCAGTAGCTGGATTGCCTGGTACGAAAATAAGTGACATCGCCCCCAAAATAGCGAGTAAATACCCGAACGTTGCTTCCAGTTATTTTCGCGAGCAGGGGGAGCAAGTCGAGATTATAAAGTTGAATGGGTCTATTGAGTTAGCACCGTTAATCGGTTTAGCTGAACGAATCGTGGATATCGTTTCAACGGGACGGACATTGAAGGAAAACGGTCTTGTGGAATATGCGAAAATTGCCAATGTGACTTCGAGGCTGGTAGCAAACCCTGTCAGCTATCGAATTAAAGAAGCAAGGATTACCGAAATCGTGGAACGGCTAGCAGAAATTATTGAATAGTAAAGAATCGCTAATGAGGTGAAGGTATGAAAATAGAACGGTTTGCTGAAGGGATTTCACTGAAACGCTCGGTTGAGGCAGGTACTGCCGATCAAAGAAAAGCGGTTCAGGATATTATTTATGATGTCAGGAAAAGCGGAAACGACGCTTTACATACCTATACCGAACGTTTCGATGGTGTCAGTCCAGGGGAATTACTTGTATCGCAACAGGAATTGGAAGAAGCGACGGCGACCTTGACTGCTGAGCAGCTTGATATTATTCAAGAAGCTGCAAATAACATTCGAATGTTTCACGAGAAACAAATTCGGAATTCATGGTTTACGACTGATGATACAGGAACGATGCTAGGACAAAAATTGACACCGCTTGATGCTGTAGGTGTTTATGTACCTGGAGGCACAGCGGCATATCCTTCGTCGGTATTGATGAATGTGTTGCCTGCGAAGGCTGCGGGGGTGGAACGGATCGTCATGGTTTCCCCTCCAGGAAAAGACGGGAAATTATCGCCAGCGGTTTTGGCAGCTGCCAAAATTGCCGGGGTCAAGGAAATCTATAAAGTTGGCGGGGCCCAGGCCATAGCTGCTCTCGCTTATGGGACGGAAACAATTAAGAAAGTGGATAAAATAGTGGGTCCGGGAAATATTTATGTGGCGTTAGCGAAGCGCGAAGTATTCGGGGATGTTGCCATTGATATGATAGCAGGTCCAAGTGAAATAGCGATATTGGCGGACGAATCGGCCATTGCTGCAGAAGTTGCGGCAGATTTGCTATCACAGGCGGAGCATGATGCCCGAGCATGCAGTGTTTTGGTGACGACGTCAACGTCTCTTGCTGAAGAAGTGGCAGCTGAAGTGACCAAGCAGGTGGTGTTACTTCCACGCCATGATATTGCTGCAGCATCCATAAGGGATTACGGACGGATCGTCGTATGCGGGAATATGGCAGAAGCGGTTGAAGCGATTAATGAACTTGCACCGGAACATTTGGAAATTGTGGCCAAAGATGCACTTGAAATCATGGCTAAAATCCGCCATGCCGGTGCAATCTTCATTGGCCGCTTTAGTTCGGAGCCCGTCGGGGATTACTTTGCAGGCCCCAATCATGTGTTGCCTACCAATGGAACCGCCCGTTTTTCCAGCCCGCTGAATGTGGATGATTTTCAAAAGAAATCGAGCATCATCATGTATAGTGAAACGGCCTTCCGCAAAAATGCAGAAAAAATCGCTGCATTTGCCCGGATGGAAGGACTCGAGGCTCACGCCCGTGCCATTGAATCACGTGGTGTGAATGAATCCGGGAAAAAGTCCTGAATTATTAAAATAAGTGAAATTACTGATATAAAGACAATTGACTTGCTTTTACATCTTGGGAATTGAGGAGGAGTTGTAATGGAACGTTTTGCTAGTGTGGAGCGAAAGACGAATGAAACGGAAATAAGCTTGAAGTTTGGTGTGGATGGGGAAGGTAATTCCTCCATTAAGACGGGCGTTCCGTTCATGACGCATATGCTGGATTTGTTCACCAAACACGGGAAGTTTGATTTGACTGTAGATGCAAACGGAGATACAGACGTGGATGATCATCATACAACTGAGGATATTGGCATTTGCTTAGGGCAGACGTTATTGGAGGCCCTTGGAGACAAGCGCGGGATAAAGCGTTACGGAAATGCCTTCGTACCTATGGATGAAGCTCTCGCCCAGGTTGTCATCGACTTAAGCAATCGTCCGCATCTGGAGTTCCGGGCTGAGTTTCCTTCGCAAAAGGTCGGTACTTTCGATACTGAACTTGTGCACGAGTTTCTTTGGAAATTCGCTCTTGAAGCAAGGATGAACCTGCATGTAGTCGTTCATTACGGACACAACACACACCATATGATCGAAGCGATATTCAAAGCGCTTGGACGAGCGTTGGATGAAGCTACGACCATCGATCCGCGTGTCAAGGGCATCCCTTCGACGAAAGGAATGTTGTAAATGATCGGGATCGTCGATTATGGCATGGGGAATTTATTTTCCGTAAGTAAAGGGTTGGAGCGCCTTGGTGCCGATTCTTTCATTTCCGATGACCCAAAAGAACTTTCAAAGTCGAATGGGATCATTCTTCCCGGCGTGGGCTCTTTCAGGGATGCCATGAGTCTCTTGGAAAAACAAAAGCTTGATGAATTCCTGAAGGAATATGTAGCTGATGGAGGTTATCTTTTAGGCATCTGCCTTGGTATGCAGCTTCTCTTTGATGAAAGTGAGGAAAATGGACCTGCAAAAGGATTATCCCTCATCCCAGGTAAAGTCGTTCGTTTCAAAGGTGTGGATGCGGATGACCAGGTTTATAAAGTGCCGCACATGGGCTGGAATCGTCTTGAATTTAAACAGGCGTCACCAGTGAATGAGGGACTGGAAGAGGAACATGTTTATTTCGTCCATTCTTACTACGTCGATACGGATGAATCATTCGTTACCGCTTCGGCGATGTATGATGTGGAAGTGCCGGCAATCGTCGGTAAAGGGAATGTTTTCGGCATGCAGTTCCATCCGGAAAAAAGCGGGAAGATGGGCATGTCACTCTTGAAAAACTATCTGTCACTAGTAGAAGGGAAGGAAGAAGCATGAGCAACTTTACTATTTACCCGGCGATTGATATGCGCGGAGGCAAGTGCGTCCGCTTAATCCAGGGAGATTACAATCAGGAAACCGTTTATGGCGATTCCCCCTTCGATATGGCTAAAAGCTTTGCGGATCAAGGAGCCGATTGGATACATATGGTCGACCTTGACGGAGCCAAAGAGGGAGTGCGCATCAATGATTCATACGTAATAAAGGCTGCAAGTGAGTTAGGGGCCCGCATTCAAATCGGCGGCGGTATCCGTACGGAACGGGATATAGCCCATTATCTGGATAATGGAGTGGAACGGGTCATTTTAGGCAGCACGGCCGTTTCAGACCCTGATTTCACTAAAGATATGATTAGGAAATATGGTGGCCACATCGCAATCGGGATCGATGCGAAAGATGGCAAGGTTGCCACTCATGGTTGGCTTCAAACTTCTGGAACCCTTGCGATAGATCTTGGCAAATTACTGGCCGATGCTGGTGCAGAGACCTTTATCGTGACCGATATTGCGACGGACGGCATGCTTTCAGGTCCGAATGTGAAAGGCATATTGGCCATGGCGGAGGCAACTGGTAAAAACGTGATCGCTTCGGGAGGCATTAGTTCACTCGAAGACCTTGTCACCCTCAGAGAGTATGAAGCCCAAGGCATTGCAGGGGCAATCATTGGCAAGGCACTTTATACCAATCGCTTTACTGTAGAAGAAGCACTAGAAAAGGTGCGTGGTTAAATGCTCACTAAACGAATTATTCCATGTCTCGATGTAAAGGATGGGCGCGTAGTCAAAGGTATACAATTTGTGTCCCTTAGGGATGCTGGAGATCCGGTCGAACTTGCATCCTTTTACGACCAGGAAGGTGCCGATGAGCTTGTCTTCCTGGATATTTCCGCATCACATGAAGGCAGGGAAACGATCGTCGACGTCGTTCAAGCGGTAGCGGGCAGCTTGGCAATCCCGTTCACGGTGGGCGGCGGCATTAATTCATTGGCGGATATGAAGAAAATCTTACGAGCAGGTGCCGATAAGGTATCCTTAAATACAGCAGCCATCCTGCGCCCTGATTTAATAAATGAAGGTGCTGATTATTTTGGTTCCCAATGTATCGTTATCGCCATAGACGCCCGATATGATGAAGAGCTTGGGTCATGGCGCGTATATACCCACGGCGGTCGGAAACCGACTGAATGGGAAGTGGTCAAGTGGGCAAAAGAGGCCGTAATCCGCGGTGCAGGTGAAATTTTATTGACAAGCATGGATTGTGACGGCGAGAAAAAAGGGTTTAATATCGCTTTGACAAAGGCGGTATCTGAAGCCGTTTCAGTGCCGGTCATCTCCTCAGGCGGGGCTGGTAACGCCGAGCACTTCCAGGAAGCCTTCCAAGAAGGTAAAGCCGACGCAGCATTAGCCGCATCGATTTTTCATTATAAAGAAACATCCGTCAAAGAAGTCAAAGCGTTTCTCAAACAACAAGGAGTGGTTGTACGATGAATCTTGAAACTATTAAATACGACGAAAAAGGCCTGGTCCCGGCAATTATTCAAGATGCAGGAACCGGCGAAGTGCTGACACTTGCTTACATGAACCAAGAATCGCTGCAATTGTCGATTGAAAATGGTGAAACGGTCTTCTTCAGCCGTTCGCGCAATGAATTATGGCATAAAGGGGCGACCAGCGGCAATACCCAGAAAATCATCGAGATGAAGTATGACTGCGATCAAGATGCATTGGTCGTTCGGGTCGTTCCTGCAGGTCCTGCATGCCATACAGGGGCAACAAGCTGTTTTAGTGAAACGGTTTACCAAAACAGTGAAGCTGGACAAGACGTGAAGGCGAATGTGACTTTCTTGACGGAATTGGAAAGATTGATTGAAAAAAGAAAATCGGAAATGCCTGAAGGTTCATATACTACCTACTTATTCGATAAGGGCGTTGATAAGATCCTGAAAAAAGTCGGTGAAGAAGCGGCAGAAGTGATCATTGCAGCTAAGAACCGGGATGCAGAGGAACTTTCGATGGAAAGTGCGGATCTCCTCTATCACTTATTCGTTCTTCTTCGGGAGCAGGAGTTGCCTTTCCAAGCAGTGCTTGATGTATTGAAGGCTAGACATGCCGATAAGGACGAACCGAAAGAAACCGAATGAATGGTGATCGCCCTCCGTCAATTGAAGGGCTCAGACTGAAGACAAACTCGATGAAAATCAAGTTTGTCTTCAGTTTTTTTATGGCTTGTACATTTGGACGTTGATTTCCACTCAAGAAACTCGCTTTCCGCGGGCGGTCCGGAAGCCTCCTCGGCCTGTGCCTGCGGGGTCTCACCTAGACGCGTCTTTCCCGCAGGAGTCTCGCACCTTCCTCTCCAATCAACTTCTGCTACAAAATTTAGTGAAAACCATACCTGAGATTGGAAGGTGTTGCTTTGTTCGGGATTATTATGATGAAAGAGAATCCCCATTTGGCTGGGGATATAATTCCGATTTTTTCTTAAAGAAAGCATGGTAATTAACTTTTTCCATTTTCTTGAATTGTTCGGCAAATTTTCTCCAATATGTTATAATACTATGGTTAATCAACTTGTAGATGGAGGATTACATGAGTAAAGACTCTAAATTTGGCCAACAGGCACAAATTCTAACTTTTCACCCAACAGGTGAGTATTATTTCACCAAGGGTTTAAAAGCTTATCATAGACGAGAATTACCTAAATCAAAAAAATACCTGGAACGTGCGCTGGAACTTGAACCTGCTGAACCGATGATAGCCTGTCAATTGGCAATCACCTGCTCGGAAATCGGTGAATATAATTATTCAAACAACCTATTGGAGAACATCTTGGATGTGATGGATCCCTATATGTCGGAATGTCATTACTTCCTGGCGAATAATTATGCCCACTTAGGCATGTTCAAGGAGGCTTATCGTCACGCCAGTGCTTATCTTGATAAAGAAGAAGACGGGGAGTTCAGCGATGACGCAGAGGATCTGCTTGAACTGATAACTTTTGAGTCGGATGAATCAGAAGAAAACCCCTTTAAGCATGATGGGCTCATTACCAAACAGGAACAAGCCCGTGAGTACCTGGAATCAGGCAATTTCCCGAAGGCAATCGAAGTCCTGAAAGAAACGATTGCAGAGTACAAGGATTACTGGTCCGCTTATAATAACCTGGCACTTGCCTATTTCTATCTTGGTCAAGTAAATGAAGCGTTTGAAACACTTGATGAGGTATTGGAAAAAAGTCCGGGAAACCTGCATGCGCTTTGTAACCTTGTCGTTTTTCATCATTATCAACAGGATGAAGCAAAGGTTGAAGAGCTCATACAGATGCTGGATAAGATTCGGCCGATGCTATCCGAACATCGTTTCAAGCTTGGAGCGACCTTCGCTTTGATCGGAAACTATGCTTCTGCATATAAATGGCTGAAAGGACTCCAAAAGCAAGGATTTGAGGGAGATGGAACCTTTTACTATTGGCTTACCATTTCCGCTTACCACTTAGGTCATGAACAGTCTGCCAAAAAGGCATGGAAAAAGGTCGTGGAAATGAACCCGGAAAAGGAAGGCATGGAGCCTTGGGGAGATATGAATGCAACTTCAGATGGTTTTGAACATCACTTTCCTTCTATTACAAAAAGGCTGGAAAGTGAATTCATCGAGGAAAGGCTGTTTGCCATTTTCCTTCTGAAACATTCGGTTCATAAACAGAAGCTATTGAAAAACCAGGTCCTTAACCTAAATCAGAATTTCACTGATTTGGAACGTGATTATGCCGAACTTGTTCAAGTTCCTGCTAAAGATCGCCAATTAACACCGATTGATTTTGCCGATCGTACAGCCGAGTTATTATATCGGCATTTCCAACCGATACAATTAAATGAAGCCGGGCTCTATTTAATGTGGTTTTCCGTCTTCATCGAAGCGGTGAAATCCGAGCAGAAGTTAAATAATCCCGCAGGCTGGGCATCTGCTGTGGAGTACGTGTGGAATCAGCTTAAAAATGAGAAGGTGAGCAAACAGGCAATAGCAGACAAACATTTCATATCGGTGTCCACCTTATCGAAGTACGTGAAGTTGGTGGAAAACTTACTGGGATGAGCAAATATTTGGACGAAAAATTATTTGTTATATAGGATAATAGGTAGGGAACACTAACTCGTAGTGAAGGTTCCATTTGTAATGGAATATGGAGGAGTGAAGACATGTCTGAAAAAATTTATGACGTTGTTATTATTGGAGCTGGTCCTGCAGGGATGACGGCTGCTGTCTATACATCACGTGCGAACCTCTCAACATTGATGTTGGAACGCGGAGTACCTGGCGGGCAAATGGCAAATACTGAAGAAGTGGAAAATTATCCTGGATTCGACACGATACTCGGACCTGAACTTTCAACGAAAATGTTTGACCATGCAAAGAAATTCGGTGCGGAGTATGCCTATGGGGATGTTAAGGAAATCATTGACGGTGAAGAGTATAAAACGATCAAATCCGGTTCCAAGGAATTCAAAGCACGTTCAATCATCATTTCATCTGGTGCCGAATACAAGAAAATCGGCGTTCCAGGCGAAAAAGAATTGGGCGGCCGCGGTGTATCGTATTGTGCAGTTTGTGATGGTGCTTTCTTCAAGCAAAAAGAACTGTTCGTTATCGGCGGTGGAGACTCTGCTGTTGAAGAGGGTGTGTACTTAACCCGTTTCGCCTCAAAAGTGACGATCGTACACAGACGTGACGAACTTCGTGCTCAAAAGATTCTTCAAGATCGTGCATTTGCCAATGAAAAAATTGACTTCATCTGGAATCATACTTTGAAGGAAATCAATGAAAAAGGCGGCAAAGTCGGCGGTGTCACTCTAGTTTCCACTGAAAACGGAGAAGAGACAGTGATGGACGCAGACGGTGTATTCATTTATATCGGAATGCTTCCGCTAACTAAACCATTTGAGGACTTGGGCATCTTGAACTCCACAGGCTATATTGAAACGAATGATCGGATGGAAACACGCGTCCCTGGTATTTTTGCTGCTGGTGACGTTCGTGAAAAAACATTGCGCCAAATCGTCACAGCTACAGGCGATGGAAGCATTGCGGCTCAATCCGCTCAGCATTTTGTTGAGGAGCTTCAAGAAAAATTGCAGCCAAAGGCTTGATTTTCAAGAATATATAATCGTAATTCCGTTTTAACGACGTTGTAACACGCATGAAATAATTATTGGGTATAGTATGGGTAGAAGTTGACCCCCTTTAATTATAAACGTTTAAGGACACAGATTGAGTTTCTGTGTCTTTTTTTTGTTTTCCTGCTTTGAGACTATATCCTTGGTTCCAATTTTTAGGTGGTATTTAATGTGAAATAAGCTAGCCCTTTGCATTTAGGCAGCGAAAGTGGAGAAGAATAGGAGTTAAGCAGGATAAAGGCTTACCTATGTGATTCTTTGCGAATGAATATTCCCCCAATGCAGGAAGTTTACTTTATTGTTAGCTCATTTCAAAAATAGTATAATGATAAGATATACTAAACATAATCTTTCATAATGGTAAGAAGATGAAAAAATACAACTTGTTTGAACTATTAGCATTTGTAAATCGCCAAATGGATATCTAGCGGCGGTTTAAGGATATAAACTGAATCTCTCCAACATGGGGGGAAAGTTTCTATAGTCGAGCAGAGCCAATTGAGGTGAAGAACGTGCAACGTGTCACAAACTGTGTATTGATAAAAGATAATCAAATCCTCTTATTGAAAAAGCCTAGACGCGGATGGTGGGTAGCTCCAGGCGGCAAGATGGAACCTGGGGAATCTGTACGCGATGCTTGCATTAGGGAATATCGCGAAGAAACGGGTGTTTATTTAAAAAACCCTTCCATCAAAGGTATTTTCACCTTCATTATGAAGGACGGAGATAAAGTTTTGTCAGAATGGATGATGTTCACTTTCTTTGCAACGGATTCCGATGGTGTAAATGTGGATGTTTGTGAAGAAGGGGAGCTTAGCTGGCATCCGGTTGAAGATGTTAAAAAGCTGATGATGGCCGAAGGGGATTTTCACATCCTTGACTATATGGTTCATGGAAGTGGGATCATCTATGGAACATTTACCTATACGCCTGAATTTAAGCTGCTTTCTTACCGATTGGATCCAGGTTAATTTTTAAATATAAAAAAAGATATACATGGGGGGCGGAGAAACTATGAGTACAGGGCAGATGAGTGAAACGCAATTGGTCATCATTACCGGAATGTCCGGAGCGGGTAAGACAGTGGCGGTTCAAAGTTTTGAAGACCTCGGCTTTTTTTGCGTCGATAATTTGCCGCCCACGTTATTGCCAAAGTTTTTGGAGTTAATGAAGGACTCCGGGAATAAGATGAATAAAGTGGCCCTTGTCATGGATTTAAGGGGGAGGGAGTTTTTTGATTCCTTATTTCTTGCACTGGATAATTTAACGGATACTGCTGCAGTATCACCAAGAATCCTCTTTCTTGAAGCTGATGATGATTCCCTGGTACGCAGATATAAGGAAACGAGAAGGACCCACCCACTTGCTCCATTAGGACGGCCATTGGAAGGCATTAAAATGGAACGGGAACTTTTGGACGAATTGAAGGGAAGGGCTCAATTGATCTTTAATACTTCCCAACTGAAACCGCGCGAATTGAGGGAGAAAATCGCTTCGGAATTTTCTGCCGATAAAAGTGTCGGCTTTACAGTCAATGTCATGTCGTTCGGGTTCAAGCATGGTCTGCCCATAGATGCCGACCTAGTGTTTGATGTGCGTTTCCTGCCCAATCCATATTATATTGACCATATGAGACCAAGGACTGGCTTGGAACAGGAAGTGTCGAGTTACGTTTTAAAATGGAGCGAGACGCAAAAGTTCTTGGAAAAAGTGACCGATCTGCTTGCATTCATGCTTCCATATTATAAACGTGAAGGGAAGGCACAGCTTGTTGTTGCGATTGGTTGTACAGGCGGTCAGCACCGTTCGGTAGCATTGACGGAGTATATTTCAAACCACTTCAAAAAAGATTACAGGGTTCAAGTATCACATCGCGATATCGAGAAAAGTAAGGGGAAAGCAGATGTTAAATAATAAGAAACAACCTAAGGTTGTGATCATTGGAGGGGGAACCGGCCTGCCCGTTTTGCTGAGAGGGTTAAAGAAGCATCCAGTGGATATTACGGCAATCGTTACGGTAGCTGATGATGGTGGCAGTTCAGGCCGCCTTCGCGAGGATATGGATATCCCCGCTCCGGGTGATATTCGTAACGTGCTGGCTGCATTATCGGATGTAGAGCCCCTTGTTGAACAAATGTTTCAACATCGCTTTCAGAGTAGAAATGAGTTGTCCGGGCATTCGCTGGGGAATTTGATACTGGCGGCAATGGCTTCGTTGACAGGCGATTTCGTCCATGCGATCCAGGAAATGAGCAAATTCCTTAATGTCCGAGGTAAAGTGCTTCCGGCTGCCAACCAAAGTGTGGTTCTCCATGCGGAGATGGATGACGGAACGATTGTTACAGGAGAATCCAAGATCCCCTTCTCAGGAAAGAAAATAAAAAAAGTTTTTCTATCTCCTCATCATATAAAGCCGCTCAGTGAAACTCTCCAGGAAATCAAGCAGGCAGATCTTATTGTCATAGGTCCAGGAAGTCTATATACTAGCATTCTGCCTAACTTACTTGTCCCTGGCCTAGGAGAAGAGGTTGCCCGTTCCAAGGCTAAAAAGGTGTACATTTGCAATTTGATGACACAAGCCGGCGAGACGCTGGATTATAGTGCGAGCGATCATATAAAAGCGATATATGACCATATGGGGAATGCATATATTGACAGGATACTTGTTAACAATGAAGAAATACCAACCGAGATTCAGCAACGCTATCAGGCTGAATATGCCAAACCGGTCATGTATGATGTGGAAAGTTTAAAACGGATGGGTCTTGAAATCATACAAGAACGCATTTTCAGCTATGAGGGGAATGTAATACGCCATGACACGAAAAAAGTGGCGGATTTGCTTTATAACATGCTTATAAATGAAACTAAAAGCCCCATAATACCGTAGATATAAGCGGGGCCGGTTTTTTGATTGATAAAAATAGATTACTTGCGTTCGATTGGGGGTGAAATGGATGTCTTTTGCTTCAGAAACGAAAAAAGAGCTTACTACATTAGAGGGAAAGGATTGCTGCGGTAAGGCGGAATTGTGTGCGCTTATCCGGATGAACGGATCCCTTTCATTTTCTAATCGGAAGCTTGTTGTGGATATTCAAACTGAAAATGCTGCGATTGCAAGAAGGATTTATACGCTGCTGAAAAAAAGTTATGAGGTCCAGGTCGAGCTGTTGGTCCGTAAAAAGATGAAGCTTAAAAAGAATAATGTATATATTGTAAGGATGTCATCCGGAGGGCAGCGGGTTTTAACCGATTTGGAAATTTTAGGCGATGGCTTTGAAATTCTCCATGATATATCCGATACTATTGTTGGGAAGAAATGCTGTAAGCGTTCTTATCTGAGAGGTGCATTTCTTGCGGGGGGCTCGGTAAATAACCCGGAAACGTCTTCCTATCACCTCGAGATTTTCTCACTTTATAAAGAGCACAATGATGCCCTATGTGAGCTAATGAATAAGTTTGGCTTGAAGGCCAAGACACTTGAACGCAAGAAAGGGTACATCATTTATTTGAAAGAAGCCGAAAAAATTGCCGAGTTTTTAAGCATAGTTGGCGCCCATTCAGCTTTATTAAGGTTCGAGGATGTACGGATTGTCCGTGATATGCGTAATTCAGTGAATCGGCTTGTGAATTGTGAAACAGCCAATTTGAACAAAACGATCGGGGCCTCATTGCGCCAGGTCGAAAATATCCATTATATCGAGGATACGGTAGGGCTAAGCATATTACCGGATAAGCTTCGGGAAATTGCGGAGCTTAGGGTAGCGTTTCAGGATATAACCTTAAAGGAACTTGGGGAAATGGTATCCGGGGGAACCATCAGTAAGTCCGGGATTAATCACCGATTACGAAAGATTGATGAAATAGCTGACAGACTCCGTGGGGGAGAGGCTATTGCTGCGAAAAAATAAAGCTAACAGGGGAGATCAAGATGGTGGAAAAACAAGTTGAGGTAAAATTGAAGACGGGTTTGCAAGCGCGGCCGGCTGCTCTTTTTGTACAAGAAGCTAACCGCTTTCATTCAGATGTTTTTCTTGAAAAAGAAGGAAAGAAAGTGAATGCAAAAAGTATAATGGGGTTAATGAGCCTTGCCATCAGTTCTGGCGTGTCCGTGAAGTTGATCGTCGAAGGACGCGATGAAAAAGAAGCGTTAGAGGCATTGGAAGAGTTCGTTCAGCAAGAGGGTTAAAAGAAAAGGATGCCTAAAAGTGCATCCTTTTCTTTTATCATGTAAAAAGGCTCCGGAAGTCGCTTGAGGCGATCTCCGGAGCCTTTTGTTGCATAATCATTTAGAGTCTTTTTTGTCATCAAGGATGCTGCGCGTGATGACTTTGTCAATCAAGCCATATTCAAGTGCTCTTTCGGAAGTCATGAAGTTATCACGCTCCGTATCTCTTTGAAGAACTTCAATAGGTTGACCAGTACGTTCTGCCAGGATTTGGTTCAGTTTATCTTTCAAGTGAAGGATACGGCGGGCAGCAATTTCAATTTCTGTAGCTTGACCTTGAGCTCCTCCAAGCGGTTGGTGAATCATGACTTCACTGTTTGGCAACGCATAACGTTTGCCTTTTTCGCCAGCAGCCAATAGGAAAGCGCCCATGGAAGCGGCCATACCGATGCATACTGTGGATACATTTGGTTTGATATATTGCATAGTATCGTAAATGGCCATACCGGAAGTGATGCTCCCGCCAGGGCTGTTGATGTATAGAGTGATATCTTTTTCAGGATTTTCTGCTTCTAAAAATAGTAATTGAGCAACAATAGAGTTGGAAACATTATCGTCAATTGCACTTCCTAGCATAATGATCCGGTCTTTTAATAAACGGGAGTAAATATCGTAGGCGCGCTCCCCACGACTTGTTTGTTCGATAACTGTAGGAATTAAATTCATGTTCATTTCCTCCTTCGATTAAGAGAATCATTTAAATTCTTTATGTATGTATGATACACTTTTTGGTCAATTTAGGTCAAACAAAACAAACCCTATAATGAATAATTTGTTCGACAATTTTCTGGCTAAGGCTCCTTCCCGATAGATTACTTTATCTATTATGCCGCACAGGGATGAATTTCCATATTACCCATAATACCCAAAAGCCGAAGTTTTAAACCTGATAACCCTTGCAAAGAAGGGGATTCTATCATATAATGAAATCTGTTAAAAAAATATTTTCTATTACGCCCTCGTAGTGCAACGGATAGAACGCAAGCCTCCGAAGCTTGAAATGCAGGTTCGATTCCTGCCGAGGGCATTACCAATCTTCTGCTTAATAAAGCGGGGGATTTTTTATTGGGCATTTTTAAGTGTCCCCTAAGATTTTTGGCGAATTCACTCGTTTTCCGTAATAATCCATCGAATCCTGTAATGTCATTCCCGTCTTGAAAATATTCGCCCACACTATTGAAAAATGGTGATTTTTCAATAAAAGTAGTTGTTAAATTTGCATTTCTAACATATAGTATTTAAAACAAATAAACTATTCAGAAAAAAATCGTAAGCGTTTTCATGGGTTTTTGTGTAGAATTTTCTCCTGATAATGTAAAATGGAGGAGGGGAGGGATGAATCGATGAGTATGAATATGAAAGCAGGACTTTTTCAACAGCAAACATTAAAGATGGCAATGACCCAGGAGCTTATGCAAGCTATTACATTGCTGCAATACTCCTCGCAGGAGCTATCGGCTTTTTTAGAAAATAAAATGGTGGAGAATCCATTACTGTCCATAGATCAGCCAACAGCTTCTTTATTTCAGCCAACTTTTGACCGGAAAAAGGGTAAACGGACTCTTAAAAATACGTATGATGCCAATTATTGGATTGAACAGATCAGTGAAGATACTTTATCGCTTGAACAGCATATCATGTCCCAGGTGAATCACCAGCAGTTTTCAGGTGAGCAGCAGAAGGCAATGCTGCTATTAATTCATAACCTTGATGAAAACGGTTACTTAAGGACACAGCTGGATGATATATGCGTCCCAGGCATATCTCCGGCCGCTTTGGAAGAGAGTCTCTCGTTCTTACAGGAACTCGAGCCGCATGGCATTGGGGCGAGAAACCTTCAAGAATGCCTTTTGCTTCAGGTGAAAGCAGAAGGGGAGAACCTGCTGGCGGAATCGATCATAGAAAATCATTTCCTCGATTTTGCTGAAAAGCGCTGGAAAGACCTAAGTAAGAAAATCGGTGTTACAATGAAGGAGATTCAAGAAGTCTTTGATTATGTCCAGACGTTGAACCCGCGTCCGGCTTCACTCTTTTTTCAGGAAAAGCCTTCTTATATAGTGCCGGATGTTGTCGTGGAAGTTCGGGATGGCATGCTGCTTGTCGGGAATTATGATGGTAACACACCCAATCTTAATGTGGATAAAGGGTATTTAAACCGAATGAAGAGCCATAAGGATCAGGGAGTCCAACGGTTTATCCAGGATAAGTGGCAGGAATACCAATGGATCTCCAGAGGAATCCAACAAAGAAAGGAAACTATATTGAAGGTCATTCAGTGCATCGTCGAAAAACAGCCGGCGTGCTTTCATCATGGCCTGAACTATTTGAAGCCGATGACGATGAAAGAAATAGCTGACGAACTTGGTATACATGAGTCCACAGTAAGCCGGGCGGTTAAAGGGAAATACGTTCAGACACCATTTGGCACGATAGAGATGCGGATATTTTTCACCACTTCTTTACAATCAGTCGACCTTGATGAGGATATGTCGGGCATGCAAGCAAAAAAGAGCCTGCAGGCAGCCATCAATGGGGAAAATAAACAAAAGCCGCTTTCGGATCAAGATCTGGCAGAACGGTTGAAAGAAGAGCATGGAATTATCCTGGCACGCCGAACCGTTGCCAAATACCGGGAACAATTAGGGATCCCTTCTTCATCTAAACGAAAAAGATATGATTGAAAAGGATGAGTGGTTTGGAATCAAATGCGTTTGTTTTATATAGTAGGGATAAATGCCCGTTATGTGATAAAGCCAAGCAGGTACTTAATGAAGTGAAGGCGGAGTCGGGCATAGGCTTTAAGGAAATAGATATCCATACCGATGATGATTTGCTAGAGAAATTCGGGCTGATGATTCCTGTCGTAAAATGGAAAGATGATATCGTTCAATTTGGAAATGTTGATAAATCAGCTCTAAATAGGCTTTTGGAAAAATAATTTTTCAAATCATTTGAAGAAACATTCCGTTCCTGCTAGAATAAAATATGTAGCAGGAATATTTTTTTGTTTTAAGTGGGACAAAAAATGACTACACGGGACGATAAGTGTCCAACTTAACTTTTTAGGAGTTTTAAATATGCGTACATTACTCGAGGTACAAAGAAAATTATTACCAGATTTCCTTCTGGTTATGCAAAAAAGATATGATATCCTGCGTTATATCAAAATGATGCAGCCGGTTGGAAGGCGCAGTCTGTCCGTGAGCCTTAATTTGACAGAACGGACGCTTAGAGGCGAGGTTGATTTTCTGAAAAGTCAGAACCTGGTTAACATATTCAGCTCTGGCATGACGCTGACTGATGAAGGGATTGAAATCCTGGATAAGTTAGAAGGAATAATGCGTGAAGTAATGGGTATAGACATAATGGAACGGCAATTGCAGGATTTGTTACAAGTGGATGAGGTCATTATCGTCTCAGGAAATTGTGATGAGACCCCATGGGTGAAAAAAGAATTGGGTAAAGCTTGTGCAAACCGTATGAAACGGGAATGGAACTCAAAGAATATCATTGCGGTCACTGGCGGATCGACAATGGCCGAAGTGGCCAATTCGTTGTCGCCTGATGAAGCGTCGAAGAAATTGATATTTGTCCCTGCCCGCGGGGGAATCGGTGAAGCAGTGCAGAATCAGGCCAATACGATTGTCGAAAAAATGGCACAGAAGGCACAGGCTTCATACAGAGTGTTATATGTACCCGATCAATTAAGCGGTGAGGTTTATGCTTCGTTTCAGAAGGAACCTGCAATTAAAGAAGTGATTTCGCAAATTAAATCTGCCGATATGATCATTCATGGAATCGGTGATGCCATGGCGATGGCAGAGAGAAGAAATTCTTCGCCAGAAATGTTAAAGAAGCTGTTAGATGGAAATGCTGTAGGAGAGGCATTCGGTTATTACTACGATGAAAACGGCAAAGTTGTTCATAAAGTTTTGACAGTCGGCATTCAGTTAGATGATCTTAGCCCTGAAAAGCGAGTGATAACTGTGGCAGGTGGTAAAACTAAAGCTAAGGCTATCCGCTCCTACATGAAAGGCGCACCTTCATCAACCGTTTTGATCACGGATGAAGCGGCGGCACAAGAGTTAATTCAGGGGAATTACACCCCTTAATATATTTGCGAACTTAAAAGGAGGAATTTTTCATGGCAGTAAAAGTTGGTATTAATGGTTTTGGACGTATTGGACGTAATGTATTTCGTGCAGCTTTGAGTAATCCTGGGGTAGAAATTGTTGCTATTAACGACTTAACGGATGCTAATATGTTAGCGCACCTTCTTCAATACGATACAATTCATGGATCTCTTAATGAAAAAGTAACAGTTGATGGGGATTACCTTGTTGTTGATGGTCACAAAGTAAAAGTATTGGCTGAACGTGATCCTGCACAATTAGCATGGGGTGAACTAGGAGTAGAAGTAGTTGTAGAATCTACGGGACGTTTCACAAAACGTGCAGATGCAGCTAAGCATTTAGAAGCGGGCGCGAAAAAAGTAATCATCTCTGCTCCTGCATCTGATGAAGATATCACGATTGTCATGGGTGTAAATGAAGACAAATATGATGCAGCAAACCACCATGTAATCTCTAATGCTTCTTGTACAACGAACTGCTTGGCTCCATTTGCTAAAGTGCTTCATGAACAATTCGGAATCAAACGCGGTATGATGACTACAGTTCACTCATATACAAATGATCAGCAAATCCTTGATTTGCCTCATAAAGATTACCGCCGTGCACGTGCAGCTGCCGAGAATATCATTCCTACAACAACTGGGGCAGCAAAAGCTGTTGCACTTGTCCTTCCTGAACTTAAAGGGAAGTTGAATGGTATGGCAATGCGCGTACCTACTCCAAACGTGTCTGTTGTCGACCTTGTTGCAGAGCTTGAAAAAGACACAACAGTTGAAGAAGTTAATGCAGCATTCAAAAAGGCTTCTGAAGGCGAATTAAAAGGAATCCTTGAGTACAGCGAACTTCCGCTAGTATCAACTGACTATAACGGTAACCCATCATCATCTACAATTGATGCCCTTTCCACAATGGTAATGGAAGGAAACATGGTTAAAGTATTATCTTGGTATGATAATGAAACAGGATATTCTAGCCGTGTTGTTGATTTGATCGACTATTTGGCTAAAAAAGGATTGTAATTAGAATAATAAAAAAACCTCACCAAGGTGAGGTTTTTTTTATCACACCTCTAAAAAAACTTGGCAGAAGATGATATTATTAGTAAGTCATTAATCAGTCAAGCGTTTACATTTCTTGTTTTTGGATAATTTCCTGGAAACCGACTATAATGAAAAAGAGAAAAGGGGAGTTGGGAAATTTGCCCTCTCCCTTTTTGACTAAAAGAATCAAAAATATGATAACAATATCTAAGGAGGTTCTTGGATTATGAATAAAAAGTCGATTAAAGATATTGAATTAAAGGGGAAACGCGTATTTTGCCGTGTTGATTTCAATGTGCCGATGCAGGACGGGGAGATTTCGGACGATACTAGAATCAAAGCAGCACTTCCGACGATTTCCTATCTGACGGAACAGGGGGCTAAAGTCATCCTAGCCAGCCATCTTGGCCGTCCTAAAGGACAAGTCGTTGAAGAATTGCGTCTGGCACCTGTTGCAAAAAGACTAAGCGAACTTAGTGGCAAAGACGTGCAAAAGGCAGAAGAAGCATATGGAGAGAACGTGCAATCAATCATTGCTAACATGCAAAATGGCGAGATCCTGTTGTTGGAAAACGTTCGTTTCTATCCAGGAGAAGAGAAGAACGATCAAGAATTGGCGAAGTCATTTGCTGCACTGGCTGATGTTTATGTTAACGATGCATTCGGAGCTGCGCATCGTGCACATGCTTCAACTGAAGGGATAGCGCACCATCTTCCAGCTGTTGCCGGATTGCTGATGGAAAAAGAGCTTTCTGTACTAGGAAAAGCCCTATCGAACCCGGAACGTCCTTTTACAGCTATAATTGGCGGAGCAAAAGTAAAGGATAAGATAGGCGTTATCGAAAACCTTTTGGAAAAAGTCGATCACTTGATCATTGGTGGTGGTCTGGGTTATACATTCATTAAAGCGCAAGGCCATGAAATCGGTAATTCTTTATTGGAAGAAGACAAAATAGAATTGGCCAAATCTTTCATCGAAAGTGCAAAAGAAAAAGGCGTAAAACTTCACTTGCCTATCGATGCAGTCGTAACGGCTGAATTTTCACCTGATGCAGAGGCAGAGAATGTCGATATCGATGCTATTCCAAATGATAAAATGGCTCTTGATATCGGTCCAAAAACAAGTGATTTATTTGCGGATGTGATCAAAAGTTCTAAACTTGTCATTTGGAATGGACCAATGGGTGTATTCGAGTTCGATAAATTTGCGAATGGAACGAGAACTGTTGCTGAAGCATTGGCGGAAGCGAAAGATACGTACAGCATTGTAGGCGGAGGGGATTCAGCCGCAGCTGCAGAAAAGTTTGGCTTGGCAGAAAAGATGTCCCATATTTCAACTGGCGGCGGTGCATCTCTTGAGTTCATGGAAGGCAAAGAGTTGCCTGGCGTTGTGGCCTTGAACGATAAATAAGATCAATCCGTTACATATTTCAACTTTAGAAGGGATGAGGAACCAAATGCGTAAACCGATTATTGCAGGAAACTGGAAAATGAATAAAACACTATCTGAAGCGACTGCCTTTTTAGAAGAAGTGAGCAATTTGATTCCGAAGCAAGATGTAATCGATACGGTTGTATGTGCTCCAGCTTTATTTTTGGATCAGCTGGTTCAAGCAGCAAAAGGAACCGATGTGAAAATTGGGGCGCAGAACATGCACTTTGAAGAAAGCGGTGCTTTCACAGGAGAAATCAGCCCAATCGCATTGGCTGATCTTGGTGTATCCTACGTCATACTTGGTCATTCCGAGCGCCGGGAAATGTTCAACGAAACGGATGAAGCCGTTAATAAAAAAGCTCATGCCGCTTTTGCCCACAAGTTGACACCGATCGTATGCTGCGGTGAAACACTTGAGCAAAGGGAAGCTGGCGAAACGAATGATTTCGTAGGCAGCCAGATTGAAAAAGGCTTGGCAGGATTATCCGACGATCAATTGAAACAAGCCGTTATTGCTTATGAGCCGATTTGGGCGATTGGAACAGGAAAATCGTCATCTGCTCAAGATGCAAATGAAGTTTGTGCACATATCCGTTCAGTTGTTGCCGACAAATTTTCAAATGAAGCAGCTGCAGCCATCCGCATTCAGTACGGTGGCAGTGTAAAACCTGAGAATATTAAAGAGTACATGGCACAACCTGATATAGACGGTGCATTGGTTGGCGGTGCAAGTTTGAAATCCGATTCATTTTTACAATTGCTGGAGGCTGGTCACTATGAGTAAGTCGCCTGTGGCACTTATTATCTTAGACGGTTTTGGCTGCCGTAACGAAGAAAAGGGAAATGCTGTTTATCATGCGAAAAAACCGAACTTTGACCGTTATTGGGAACAGTATCCGCATTCCCATTTAACGGCAAGCGGGGAAGCGGTCGGCTTGCCTGCCGGTCAAATGGGGAACTCGGAAGTGGGGCATTTGAATATCGGGGCAGGACGGATCGTTTATCAAAGTCTGACCCGTGTGAATCTGGCTATCCGTGAAGGCGAGTTTGCACAAAATCCAACTTTGGTCGATGCCATGAGCCATACTAAGGAAAAAGGCACGGACCTTCATCTTTTCGGTCTTCTTTCAGATGGCGGCGTGCACAGTCATATTGATCATATGTATGCCCTCCTGAAATTGGCCGCAAAAGAAGGAGTTAAAAATGTATATGTACATGCATTTTTAGATGGCCGTGATGTGGGACCGAAAACGGCGAAGGGTTATATTAAGGAAGCGGAAGCGAAAATGAAGGAAATCGGTGTTGGTCAGTTTGCGACCATATCCGGAAGATATTATTCGATGGACCGTGATAAGCGCTGGGAACGTGTGGAAAAATCCTACCGTTCGATGGTGTATGGTGATGGCCCTGCTTACTCTTCTGCGATGGAATGTGTCGAGGATTCCTACGAACACGGCATTTTTGACGAGTTCGTGATACCTTCGGTCATAACGGCGGAAGACGGTAAACCGGTGGCAACGATTAAAAATGATGATGCCGTAATCTTTTATAACTTCCGTCCAGATCGGGCGATCCAGATTTCCAATACGTTCACGAATGAGGATTTTCGCTCATTTGACCGCGGTCCTGGACATCCGAAGCATCTCCATTTTGTCTGTTTAACACATTTTTCAGAAACAGTTGACGGATATGTTGCATTTAATCCGACAAATCTTGATAATACATTAGGGGAAGTACTTTCCCAAAACCAGCTTACCCAGCTTCGTATCGCTGAAACTGAAAAATATCCGCATGTGACGTTTTTCATGAGCGGCGGACGTGAAGAGAAGTTTCCTGGTGAAGAGAGGATTTTAATTAATTCTCCGAAAGTCGCTACATATGATTTAAAACCGGAAATGAGTGCTTATGAAGTGACGGATGCATTGGTGGAACAGATTGAGGCTGACCGTTTTGATGCCATTCTCTTGAATTTTGCCAACCCGGACATGGTTGGTCATTCAGGGATGCTTGAGCCTACCATTAAAGCGATTGAAACAGTGGATGAATGTCTAGGCAGGATTGTCGATTTAATCGTCTCAAAAGGCGGTACAGTAATCATTACAGCTGACCATGGGAACGCTGATGAAGTCGTAACGCTTGAAGGCGACCCCATGACAGCCCATACTACGAATCCCGTGCCTGTCATTATCACAAAAAATCAGGTAACATTAAGAACAGGTGGTATCTTAGGCGATTTAGCTCCAACGATGCTTGATTTGCTTGGAGTCGAAAAACCTGTTGAAATGACAGGGAAATCCCTATTATCTAAATAAAATTGTGAATAGGAAAAGGAGAGATTTATAATGCCGTACATTGAACATGTATATGCACGCGAAGTGCTAGATTCCCGTGGTAATCCAACAATAGAAGTAGAAATCCAAACAGAGTCCGGATACTTCGGACGTGCGATCGTACCATCAGGTGCTTCAACAGGGGAACATGAAGCGGTTGAGCTTCGTGACGGAGATAAATCTCGTTACCTGGGTAAAGGGGTACAAAAAGCAGTCGATAATGTAAATGATATCATTGCTGAAGCTGTCATCGGTTTGGATGTAACGAACCAAGCAGGCCTTGACCTTACTATGATTGAATTGGATGGCACTGAAAACAAAGGAAACCTGGGAGCTAATGCAATCCTTGGCGTGTCAATGGCTGCTGCCCATGCCGCTGCGGAATTTTCAGGTTTACCATTGTACCGTTACCTTGGTGGGTTCAATGCGAAACAACTTCCAACTCCAATGATGAACATCATTAACGGAGGATCACATGCCGATAACAATGTTGACTTCCAGGAATTCATGATCCTTCCTGTAGGCGCTCCTAGCTTCAAAGAAGCAGTTCGTATGGGTGCTGAAGTATTCCATGCGTTGAAATCTGTCCTTTCTGCCAAAGGCTTGAATACGGCAGTCGGCGATGAGGGCGGCTTTGCGCCAAACCTTGGTTCAAACCGTGAAGCGTTGCAAGTCATCATCGAAGCGATCGAAAAAGCTGGCTACAAAGCAGGCGAAGATATCTACCTTGGCATGGACGTAGCTTCATCTGAATTCTATAACAAAGAAACAGGCAAATATGATCTTGCAGGAGAAGGCCGCAATGGCGTTACATCCGAAGAAATGGTTGCTTTCTATGAAGAGCTAGTGAATGAGTTCCCTATTCTTTCCATCGAAGACGGCTTGGATGAAAATGACTGGGATGGCCATAAGCTTTTAACGGAGCGCATCGGTTCTAAAGTTCAATTGGTGGGTGACGATCTTTTCGTAACGAACACGAAAAAATTGGCTGAAGGCATTGAAAAGGGCATTGGTAACTCCATCCTGATCAAAGTGAATCAAATTGGTACACTTACTGAAACGTTTGATGCAATCGAAATGGCTAAACGCGCAGGCTACACTGCAGTCGTTTCCCACCGTTCCGGTGAAACGGAAGATGCAACGATCGCTGACATCGCCGTTGCAACAAACGCTGGCCAAATCAAAACGGGTTCCATGTCCCGTACAGACCGTATCGCTAAATACAACCAACTACTTCGCATCGAAGACCAGCTTGGTGACTTGGCTGTATATGGCGGCTTGAAATCTTTCTATAACTTGAAGAAGTAATTATTTTCGCTTCTGGCAAGAAGCGGATGGATTCATTATAATGATTTCTTTTAACCTCCCATTCAATGTGAGAATGCACATTGAATGGGAGGTTTTTTTGCCTATAGCGTTAGTCGTCCAGTCACTGATTCCAGCTTGGTTCAGGGCTGATAAAAGGAGTTAATCAAACGTTTGATTAATAAAAAAAGGTGCCGCATTCGGGCACCTTTTTTTTATTTATTCGATACAGCTTCCACTGGTACGGCATTATAGTATTCTTCCAATGTGCTCTTCGTTTGGAAAATTTCAGTTGCGGCATCGACACCTACATAGCGGATGTGCCATGGTTCGTATTTATACCCTGTGATGTTTTCCTTGCCTTCCGGATAGCGGATGATAAATCCATATTCATGGGCATGCTCGGCAAGCCAGGTCGCTTCATTCGTATCACCGAAGCAGTCTTGGGCAGCACATGCACCGTCGTGGGTCGTAACATCAATCGCGAGACCCGTTTCATGCTCGCTTGTCCCAGGCATTGCACTGTAGGTTTTCGCCTTTTCTTCCCCGTCCTTTGCCACATAGTTATTAAAGACCGTGATTTGTGTTTGATGTGAACGGTACGCGGAAACACCGGCAAAGTGCATGTTTTCTTTTTCGGCAGCCTGGAACATTTTTTCAAGAGCCTTTCCCGCTTCTTCGCGCATCATTCTTTTTTCAATTTTATCTTGAAAGATGAAATCCACTTTTGGGTAGATAAGGTCATCAGGTTTGTAATCTTCCGGCAGGCTGTATTGTTTATTGACAAGTACAGGTATGCTTTCCGGGTTGGCTAATGTCTGAAGGCCAGCCTGTGCGGGTTTAACCGTTTCATCAACTTCCACCTGACGTTGGGCCGATTCATTTGAATCATGATTCTTATCAGTTTCTGACTCCTTATCCTGGGAGCTCGGCTGTTCTTCTTTTGGCTCTTTTTTATCATCGCTGGTCAGGTCGAATGAACAGCCAGCCATCAGAATGAAAGATGATAGAGCAGTTGCTGCAAATATAGGTTTTAACATATGAAAGGCCCCTTGCTTTTAATATAAGATTTCCAATAAAAATGGTTTTGAAAGATTATCGTGATAAGTAATCCCTTGTTAATTCACTTTGATATTTATCAAGAAATAAGCCAATCCAGACCACCATCAACAAAAAAGGATAATCATTACGGACTGCGGTTTGCACGACGGGATCAGACCAAAAGTGCGATAGGAAACCAGATGACATCCTGATTGTCTCGAATGTGACAAGGCCGTGCAGCGATAACCAAAGGATCGTAAGGGTATTGGTCCCAAACCCGATGACCGCTGCTATGATGCTCAGCAAGACGGCTGCTGCCCCGATCAGGAGGACATGGAAGTTTGATTGGAAAAAGTCGATACCGCTATTGGAAAGTCCATTATAAATAATAGCAGTAAAATAAACGGTTGTCGTGATATATGCAGCAAATAATAAGTATCGATTTCCGTGATACTTTGCCAGCAGCAATAAAAGCGGTGATAGGATGATTAATAGGACACTGATAAGATTGCTTCCGCCTGTCCATAAAGAATAGCCGGCAACCGCCGAGAATAGGATGGTCAGGAGATCAAGAATCCGAAGTATGGACTTAAACATGTTGACACCTCTTTCTCTATTTATACAAATTATCTCAAACTTTGTTTCAAAAAGAAATAAATGACTATGGGTTTTAGGAATTCTTACCATCATAGTATAACAAAGATTGTGGATATTTATTGGGTGTGGTAAAGTTAAAGTAATTGTTTATTGGTTCTTCAGGAGGTGTAATTGCATGCATGCATTTCTCATAACGCTTTTAGTGATTGTCAGTATCGCCCTCATTGTGACGGTATTGCTTCAATCAGGTAAGAGTGCAGGTTTATCTGGTGCGATTGCCGGCGGTGCCGAGCAGCTATTCGGAAAGCAAAAGGCACGCGGTTTGGACCTGATTTTACATCGTGCAACGATAGTATTGGCGATTTTATTCTTTGCTTTAACTTTACTTGTTGCTTTCTTTGATGTGTAATGTATCAAAAATGAGTCTAGCTAATTAGCTAGGCTTTTTTCTTTGCACAATAGTTGCATGAATAGATATAGTGATTTTAGTACTTAATTATAGGATAGGGATATTTTTCATTCTATTTACTGATAAAGGAGTTTGAAGTCATGAAAATCAAGCTGCAGCAGCCCTTTACTTTTGAAGCCGGAAAAAGGGCTGTCTTACTTTTACATGGATTTACGGGGAATTCGGCGGATGTACGGATGCTGGGCCGTTACTTGGAGAAACAGGGATACACCTGCCATGCCCCGCACTATAAAGGGCATGGCGTCCCGCCAGAGGAGCTGGTGAAAACGGGCCCGGAAGATTGGTGGAAAGATGTCATGATGGCCTATGATTTTCTGAAAAGCAAAGGCCATGAAGAAATTGCTGTTGCCGGACTCTCATTAGGAGGCGTATTTTCTCTTAAATTAGGTTACACTGTACCTATAAAGGGTATCGTATCGATGTGTGCGCCTATGCATATTAAAAGTGAAGAAATGATGTTTAAAGGAGTATTGGAGTACGCCAGAGAATTTAAGAAGTATGAAGGAAAAACTCAAGAGCAAATAGAGCTTGAAATGGACCTCCTTGCCGATAAACCGATGAATACATTGAAGGCCCTTCAGGAATTGATAACGGATGTAAGAGAGCACGTCGACCTTATTTACGCTCCGACATTTGTCGTGCAGGGCCGGCATGATGATGTTATCAATCCAAAAAGTGCCGATATTATTATTGATTCCATTGAATCACCGGTCAAACGAATCAAGTGGTATGAAGAATCCGGCCATGTCATAACTCTTGATAAAGAAAAAGACCAGTTGCATGAAGATGTATTGGAATTTTTAGAAAGTCTGGATTGGTCCGAATAACAAATTTATTATACCCTGAATAGGAGGGTTTTCATGGAAGATAACATTCAAGAACATATTAATAAGCTTCTGACATACATGACGGATGAAGCGTATAAGCCGTTAACGGTACAAGAACTGGAAGAGGCTTTGAAAATCGAAGACTCGGCAGATTTCAAGAACTTCGTTAAGGCTTTAGTGAAAATGGAAGAAAAGGGATTGGTGGTCAGAACAAGAAGCAATCGTTACGGCCTGCCGCAAAAAATGAATTTGTTCCGCGGTAAATTAACGGGGCATGCAAAGGGATTCGCATTTGTGACACCTGAGGACAACCCAGGAATGGATGATATTTTCATTCCGCCAAATGAAACGGGCACAGCGATGCATGGAGATGTCGTCATGGTACGAGTATCTTCGGAAACATCCGGCTCAAGGCAAGAAGGCACGGTCATCAGAATACTTGAACGCGGAATTACACAAGTGGTCGGTACATACTCCGAAAGTAAAAGTTTTGGTTTCGTCATACCTGATGATAAAAAGATCGCAAGCGATATCTTCATCCCGCAGCACGCTTCACATGGAGCGGTAGAGGGGCATAAGGTTGTCGTCAAGCTTACTTCCTACCCTGAAGGACGCATAAGTGCCGAAGGCGAAGTCATTGAAATTCTGGGGCATAAAAATGACCCTGGCGTGGATATTCTTTCCGTCATCCATAAATATGGTTTGCCGATGGAGTTCCCGGAAGACGTAATGGAGCAAGCCAATGCCGTTTCGGATACCATTCAAGAAAGTGAAATAGGCAACCGCAGGGATTTGCGCAATGATGTTTTGGTCACGATTGATGGAGCGGATGCAAAGGACCTGGATGACGCCGTCACTGTCTCTAAACTTGAAAATGGCAATTACAAGCTGGGTGTTCACATTGCGGATGTCAGCCATTATGTAAAGGAAGGATCTCCAATTGATAAGGAAGCTTTGGAAAGAGGGACGAGCGTTTATTTGGTGGACAGGGTCATTCCGATGATCCCGCATCGTTTATCGAATGGCATTTGTTCCTTGAACCCACAAGTCGATCGTTTTACACTCTCTTGTGAAATGGAAATCACGCCAGATGGTAAAGTCGTCAATCATGACATTTTTGAAAGTGTCATTAAGACGACGGAACGTATGACATATGGCAATGTGAACAAAATCCTTGTGGATAAAGATGAAGAACAGCTCGAACGCTATGAAGCATTGGTGCCAATGTTCCAGGACATGGAGAAGTTAGCGGCCATCCTTCGTAAAAACCGGATGAACCGCGGTGCGATCGACTTTGATTTCAATGAAGCGAGAGTCATCGTTGATGAAGAGGGCCATCCGACTGATGTAGTTTTACGTGAAAGGTCGGTTGCGGAAAAGCTGATTGAAGAGTTCATGCTTGCGGCAAATGAAACCGTTGCAGAGCATTTCCACCGTCTTGACGTTCCGTTCATCTACCGTATTCATGAAGATCCAAAGCCGGAAAAACTGCAGCGTTTCTTCGAATTCATTACGAATTTCGGATATATTGTACGGGGATCGGCCAATGACGTCCATCCTAAGGCGTTACAGGAAATCATTGAGGCAGTTGCCGGTAAACCGGAAGAAACGGTCATTTCCACCGTCATGCTTCGTTCCATGCAACAGGCGAAATATGATCCGGAGAGCTTAGGTCACTTTGGTTTATCTGCTGAGTTTTATACACATTTCACATCGCCGATTCGCCGTTACCCGGATTTGATCGTGCACAGGTTGATCAGGACCTACTTGGTGGAAGGTAAAATGGATGAAGCCACGAAGGAGAAATGGAATGCCAATTTACCTGAGATTGCCGATCACACATCGAAACGTGAACGTCGCTCAGTAGATGCTGAACGGGAAACGGATGATCTGAAGAAAGCGGAATATATGCTGGATAAGATCGGCGAAGAATATACCGGGATCATTGGTTCGGTTACGAATTTCGGGATGTTCGTCGAGTTGCCGAACACCATTGAAGGACTTGTCCATGTCAGCTTCATGACGGATGATTATTACCGCTTCGATGAGCGTCAGCTTGCAATGATCGGGGAGCGTACCGGTAATGTGTTCCGGATTGGCGATGAGATCGACGTACGTGTTTCCAACGTCAATAAAGAGGAACGCGCCATCGATTTTGAAATCATCGGCATGAAGGTAAGCCGTCCGCGTCCATCTGGCGAGAAGAAAATATTCAAAGCCAATTCAGGCGAACGCAAACGCGGCCGAGGCGGCAATGGAGGGCGTAAGGAAGGAAATGGCGGCGGCCGTAATGGAGATTCGCCTTCTTCTGGAAGAAAACCGAAAAAGAAGAAAAAATTCTTCGAAAATGCGCCAGCTGCCAAGCGCAAGAGAAAACCAAAAAAGAGATAAAGATTGGGCGGGGGGATGATCATTACATCCTCTCGCCGCGATTGGATGTAAAAAGGGGAGAGTTAGATGCCAAAAGGCTCAGGTAAACAACTAGCACAAAATAAAAAAGCTTATCATGATTTCTTTATTGAACAAACGTTTGAAGCGGGTATCGTTTTGAAAGGAACGGAAATCAAGTCAATCCGTGCGGCCCGAGTGAATTTGAAGGATGCCTTTGCTAAAATAGAAAATGGCGAAATCTATCTTCATAATATGCATGTCAGTCCATATGAGCAGGGAAACCAGTTTAACCATGACCCTTTGCGGACGCGTAAACTCCTTCTGCATAAAAAGGAAATCAATAAGCTGATTGGCGAAACGAAAGAAACGGGTTACACGATCGTGCCATTGAAAATGTATTTGAAAAATGGCTTTGCCAAGGTTTTAATCGGTCTGGGTAAAGGGAAGAAACAATATGACAAGCGTGAAGACCTGAAGAAGAAGGAAGCGAAACGTGATATCGAACGTGCTTTCCGTGAGCGGCAGAAGATGTAGAACTGCCAAGACCTTACAATTGATTTTTTGAACCAATCTGTTATAATTAATCCTGTACCGATGACAATTGAATATCAGCCAACTTGCTGACTATTCTTTTCTCGTACGCTCCATTTCTATCATGGGGACGTTACGGATTCGACAGGGATAGTTCGAGCTTAAGTTGCGAGTCGAGGGGATCGGCCTCGTTAAAACGTCAACGCCTATAACTGGCAAACAAAACAACAACCTAGCTTTCGCTGCTTAATAACAGTCGATAGCTGTTCCTCCCTCCATGGCCCACGTGGTAGGGTAAGGGACTCACTCTAAGTGGGATACGCCGGAATCCACCGTCTGAGGATGAAGGAAGAGACCAATCAGACTAGCTGCTCTGCCGCCTGTCGATAGGCTAATGAGTTCGCGAAATGCGAATATATCGACTACACTCGTAGAAGCTTAAGTGCCGTTATGTCTGGACGTGGGTTCGACTCCCACCGTCTCCACCAATACATATATTGGTGGTTTTTTATTTTGTGTGACTTGAAGCATAAAATTGTCATCATAACATCTTTATGCTTTATAAATTCGTTTATAATGTAAATCTAGTCCAATATTACACAGAGCCCCCGACAACTTCTATTGGAGTTGTCGGGGGCTCTGAAGTCTACAAGAATGTTGTTTCATTTATCTAATTTGAACTGCTGTATATAACGGAACCGATCACTTAAATCGAAGTACACAATCAACAATTCGAGGAATAAAAGTCAAAATGAAAGGAGCGACCAATGCAAATATATAGAACAGCTGTCAAAATCTCCGCACGTTGATGGTTATTCCTCTTCCCGAAACAGAAGGGCTTCCTTTCCCATGACCGCAAGCTCAATTATTTCAAGCGTTTTGCAATAATTCCCGAATATATCTCCATTCACATCGACTTCCTTATGAATATAGTCCAGAACATGCCAATCCTCAAACCAGTCACCACCTTCCGCATCTTCATGAGAAGTATTCGGCCAGGCGTATTTTAACAGTGGACTGTACAACCGGTCGGCGGCGCCTTTTCTCAACTTACAATTCTTGACCCGAGGTTTATAAAGGGAACGGGGGAAAAATTCGTTTACATCGTTAAACAAATCTGGCCAATAATCTTTTCGTGAACCCGTATGGGGATGTTCGTTCGCCCATTTCAAAATGCCCGCTGAAATATTTGTACGCTGAAAAAGAAGGGCATACAATCTTTTTCCGAATAAAATACGTTCGTGAAGCGAAGTGAAATGGCGCGAGGTAGCGCCGGCTAGTAAGGCTCGTTGCCTATTTCCCTCTGCACAGTATGGAAAAAGGATGTGATTGAAACGCAAAAAATCATACAACTTGAAGCTGGCCGTACCGGTTACGGTTTTTTTAAAATGATCATTTTGGATCACTCTTTTTTCCAAATAACTTTGTTCATTTATCACAGTCGCAATCGCAAGAGTGTAGGAATCCCCGCTGTTCCAAAAATAACGCCACATCGTTTCCATAAAGGTGGAAATGTGAAAAAAGTGTAAAAGGTGGAACATTTCCTGGTTGGCTTTCACACTTAGGTCATAAATCAAACACTGGGGATACACATCCTGAAAAATCAACCAGCTGCCGCGTTCCAAAAAAGAATAAATCGCCTTCTGATCTCTTTCTGGCAGAAGTTTTGTCAGCAAATCCCCTTTTAAATCGGTCATGTTCCAGCCAACGTTCCTCGATACCATATGTCCAAGGAGGGCCCAATGGATTTCTGGATGCTCGAGATAAAAATTATAATAAGCCCGAGTCCGTGTAACATTGTTTTGATTATGTTGTTTTGTCTGTTCTCTTATATAGTGAATGCGTTGTTTATCGTTTTCGGATAAAAAGGGCAGGAGGCCGGAAGATTTACTTTTTAATTTTTTTTTCAAATCCTTCTTTACATCCGAATAGGAATCAAGCAAAAATACATCATCCCTTATCAACATTTCATTTTAACTGCGTTCGATTCTCCCATTAAAGAAATGCATATTCATATTGCTAGAGGAATATGAATACAACGTGAGTATTCGAAAGAGGGGGGTAACATGGGACATCGGGTAAATGAGGAAATGAACCGAATCGTCGATCAGTTCATTAGGGACCAATCAGATGACGGGTCCTGGCAATATCCTTTTGAGACCGGCATCGGAACAGACTGTCACATGATTATCTTATTGCGGACATTGGAGATAAATGATGAGGCGTTCATAAAAGAACTGGTGGAGCGTATTGCAGGGAAACAGCAGAAAGATGGTTCATGGGGTTTGTTTTATGATGAAGGAAAAGGGAACCTTACGTCCACTGTGGAAGCTTATTATGCCCTTCTTTACTCCGGTTACCGGGATCGGGATGACCCGGATATCCAGGCAGCCAGGCGGTTTATCCTTGCCAACGGAGGGGCTACAGAAGTCCATATGTTTTTTAAAGTCCTGTTGGCTTTAACCGGACAGTGCGAGTGGCCGCCTTTCCCCATTAAGATTGAAGTGCTGCTTATACCGGACTCCTTTCCAATAAATCTTTTTGACTTCTCCATGTTTGGCAGAACGAACATCATCCCGTTACTGATTCTGGCCAATTTGGGTTTTAGCAGGAGAACGCAGCGGTCTCCTGATCTCTCTGATTTGTATCTCAAAAAAGAAAATCGTTTTTTTACAGAAGATCCGGAATTCCGCTCGGTTATCGATTCGATTCAAAAAGGGATAAAAGGCCTGAAAGACTACCCCGGAAATCTTCGCGAGTTAGCTTTAAATCGCGCCGAACAATATATGCTGGATAGAATAGAACCGGATGGAACCTTATGTAATTATTTCGGTTCAACTTCTATGATGATTTTTGCCTTATTGGCGAGGGGATATTCGAATACACATCCGGTGATTACCCGTGCCTTGCAAGGATTAAATGCGATGACCTGCCGGATTGATGGAGAACTCCACTGCCAATATGCGACGGCTACGGTCTGGAACACGACGTTAATCAGCTACGCTCTGCAAGAATCCGGAATCCCTTATTCATCGAATACCGTCCAGAAGGCAAACCGATATATCCTCTCCCGGCAACATGTCAAATACGGGGATTGGGTCATTCATGAACCAGACCTGTTGCCGGGAGGCTGGGGCTTTGAGGACATGAATACAATCCATCCGGATATTGACGACACAACGGCAGCACTAAGAGCGATTCGAACGTTAGCCATCGAAAGGGTGGATTGTCGACAGGCATGGGATCGAGGAATCAGCTGGCTCATTTCCATGCAAAACAATGACGGTGGATGGGCGGCATTCGAAAAGAATGTAAATAAGAAAATATTGAACCTGTTACCGATCGAGGGCGGAAAAGATTTGTTGATCGATCCGTCGACAGTTGATTTAACGGGAAGGACATTAGAGTTTTTCGGGAACTATACCCATTTGGATTTTCATCATCCTATGGTGAAACGCGGGATTCGTTGGCTGTTAAAGAATCAAGAGTCGGATGGTTCTTGGGTAGGGCGCTGGGGCGTCTATATTTATGGCGCATGGGCGGCTGTAACGGGAATGGTTGCGGTTGGGATTTCCCCGAAGCATCCTGCCATTCAGAAGGCTGTAAACTGGTTAAAAGCCATTCAAAATCAAGACGGAGGGTGGGGGGAATCCTGTAAAAGTGATATCGAAAATTGTTATGTGCCGTTGGGCGAAAGTACCCGCACCCATACAGCATGGGCCCTTGATACACTTATCTCAGCCGCGGCTGAAGTCACACCTGACATTAAACGCGGCGCAGCTTTTTTAGTAGATGGAAAAGAAAAAGATTGGGCAAAGGCCTACCCGAAAGGAAGGGGAATGGCGGGAGCCTTTTATATCAATTATCATTGTTACGAATACGTTTTTCCGTTATTGGCCTTGGCCCATTATCAAAAATTAGCTGAAGGGAGCTAAACAGGGATCTGTGGATTCAAATAGCTTCCAAGTGACTATTTGCATATTTTTAAAGTTTGTCCAATTCAATGAACAAAACTACAACAAGCAGGAGGCAAAAGATGCTTGAAACTTTCCGCCAATTTTTCGATCTTCATACAATTATTTGGTTGTGCCCAATCATTTTTATTTTCCATGACTTAGAAGAGATCATAACCATTGAATCTTCCATGAAGGCAAGTGAAAATAGGTTTCAAAAATCTTCTTTCGTCCAACTAATATTAAATATGAGGGAAAAACTAGGTTCGACCGCTGCCCAGCTTTCTGTTTCGGCTACTTGGATTTTGTTGATTATTTCATTCACTACAGTGGTGACTGCCCATCTCACATTAAACGGAGGGGGCTTTCTTTTATATACAGCTATTCTCAATTTATTTATTCTGCAAGCGATCATGCATATTGTTCAGTCCATCTTTTTCAAAGGCTACACACCTGGCATCATAACGGCACTATTCCTTCTCATCCCTTACTGTCTTATTGCCTATGACAGTTTGTTCGAACACGGTCTGATAGACGGGCATTTACTTTTTGCAAGTCTCCCGGTCAGCCTGCTCATGATCCCGATTTTTCTTGTTGGCAATCTTTTAGGCCGTTATGTTATTCACTAACTTATAAGAAAGCAGCTGAAGAAGGCGGTGAGGAAATTGCATGTTGTTATAACGGGAGGAAGCGGGTTTGTAGGTCAAGCCTTGACACACCTGTTGACTCAAAAAGGCCATCGAGTAACCATATTAACGCGTCTTCCTGATCATAAAAGAACAAGTGAATTCGTTCATTATGTTGATTGGCTTTCTGCAGATCATCAACCTGAAAACGAACTTAAGGATGTCGATGCGATGGTCAATTTAGCCGGGGAATCAATTAATAGCGGACGGTGGATCCAAAGTAAAAAGGAGGCTATTTTGAATAGCCGTCTTTCAGCCACAAAAGAGGTCATTCGAATTTTGAGACATCTTCATCCAAGGCCAAAAGTTCTTGTTAACGCTTCAGGTGTAAGTTACTACGGGATGTCAGACTTCAAAACGTTTAATGAGTCCTCCGAAAGTGATGCAAATGATTTTTTGGCCAGTGTTGTAAAGAGTTGGGAGAAAGAAGGGGCAATGGCGAAAGAATTAGGCGTTCGAACGGTCTTCGCGCGTTTCGGCATCATTCTGGGTCAAGAGGGTGCCTTTCCGCGAATAGTGCTACCGTATAAATTAGGTATTGGGGGGACAATCGGCAGTGGGATGCAATGGATTTCCTGGGTGCACATTCAAGATGCGGTTGAGATGGTTTACTTCGCCATAATTAATTCTGAAGTAGATGGACCGTTGAATGTGACCTCGCCTCATCCAATACGCATGTCATCATACGGACAGTCCATTGCAGACGTCCTTCACCGCCCATATTGGCTTCATGTTCCTGGGGTTGTAGTAAAAGTAGTACTTGGTGAAATGAGTCAGTTGGTATTAAAAGGGCAGCGGGTACTCCCTCAAAAAGCACTTTACCACAATTACTCCTTTCAATTTCCAAACGTACAAAGTGCACTTTCTGATATTCTAGGCTAAAGATACATTGCGCCGGTATGAAGAAGGAAAATTATTATTAAGCTTTTGTCATGACAGTACGGCAGGCCCTCCCTGCGTTGAATAGCACGCTTTGTCCTTAATCAGCTGTTCGTAGAAAACACTGACTGGCATTTGGGGTACCGTCAGACAAAAGCGGATTGTTGGCGGTACCCCTATTAGGATTAGGTACAGGTGAGATATCTTCAAAATCTGTTATGGTATCGATTACGAATTTATGATGACAATATAGCAATTTGTTTTTTTAGTTGTTTTTGTCGAAAAATCGATAAATTGCATAATTCGCAGATAAATCAGGAGTTTTCGCAGATATATCTCCATTTTCGAAGATATATTCCCAAATTCGCAGATAAATTGTACAATCGTCATCATTTAAAGGAATATTCCCTCCTGCTGTAGAATCATTTGGGAGAAACCAAGATTGGAGCGATTTAATTGATTGTAAAAAAGCGAAAAGTTCCTCTTGCCATCCGAAAATTACGTGCATTAGCGTACAGGCTTCCTCCGAATCACCCCAAACTCGCCTTAATCATGAACGATCTCAAAAAAAGGGAAGCGGGCCATAGAGGGGAATGTTCCATTGATTTTCCATTAAGCTTTCTTGAACCGAAAAGATATTACATCTTCCACGATTTAAGGCTGCAGGATCAATCACGATTTTTTCAACTGGATACCTTATTGATCTCCAAGAAATATGCGCTTATTATTGAAGTGAAGAACATTGCAGGGGCAATCTATTTTGATCCGCATTTCAACCAGCTCATTCGAACGATAGAAGGAAAAGAGACGGCATTTCCAGATCCCATCATACAAGTCAGCCGCCAGGAATCACAGTTAACCAATTGGTTCTTGAAAAATGGTTTTCCCTCACTTACCATCCTTTCTTTAATTGTCATCAGTAATCCTCAAACAATCATCCGTACAGCTCCTGGTAACCATAAACTCCACTATAAAGTTATCCATCGCGATGCACTTCCTTTTAAAATTAGTCAAATGGAAGACTCCATAACAGACTCCATTTTTAGTGAAAAAGATTTGAAAAAAGCCGTTCGCGTAATGAATAAACACCACATCGATGCGGACTTTTCCATTCTGGAACGATACAACCTTACCGAAGAGGACCTAATAAAAGGAGTGATATGTGAGAATTGCAAGGGGAATCAGTTATGTAGAAGGCATGGCACATGGATTTGCCCTCAATGCCAACTATCCAGTAAAAAAGCACATATCCCGGCTTTACGAGATTATTTTTATCTATTAGGCTCGACCATAACGAATCGGCAGTTGAGGGATTTTTTAAACATTTCCTCTTCATCCAGTGCAACGAGGATCTTGCAATCATTGAATCTGACAAGCAGTGGTGCGAATAAGGGGAGGGTGTACAGCCTCTATTTTGATGAGTGATTTGGCCCTACGTACATCAACATTTTGGAAATCCCCCAGATTCCTTAATTTTGCATCAATATCGTCAAACATGATAAAAAAGACTCAAAAGAAGCTTCTCTTGAGTCTTTGTTCCGATTCTATTCTTTTAATTCCTTGCCCATTCCCTTTAGGAAGTGGACGCCAAAGCCGATAGCCCGGTTTATGTCTGGATCATTCAGTGTTTTCATTAAATCCAAAACTCCGATCTTCTTATCGGCCTGAAGGAATTTGTTTCCTTCATCGATTCCTGCAAGTGCGCTGTTTAGCAGTTTCGTGGATTGTGCGGCATCGGCGTTCATCAAGGCTCCTGTTGCCCCCATTAGGGTATTGATCAGGTTTGTGACAGGTTGCCTTGTGATTTGTTGAAGAGCGATTTTCGCGATTTGTTCTTTTCCTTGAAGCATGGAGGTCGCGGCTTCGAATACTCCCGAGTCATTCAGTTCATTGACGATTTTAAACATATTGTTCAATGCCTCTTCATTATGGGTAATCAGTGTTTTCAGTTCTTCGAGTTTTTGTAGCTTAATTTCTTCCTCAGTAATGGGATTATGGATTTCCGTAATAGGAGCTGCCATGATCTTCACCCTCCCTGTTTATTTATCCGTTAAGTGAACATACCCTGGACGGGCCCACTTACGTTCAACCTCGACACCATTTTGAGGATGACGTTTTTTGTTCCGTGGATTGGTACCCGGTAATGGGATGTCTCCGCTTGCGCTTAATACTTCCATGCGGACCATCGTCTGTTTGTAAGCAGGCGTGCTTGTGCGTTGATCATAGATGGGACCAGTCAGGAAGTTGATGGCAGAGTCTTTATCGACTGAGTTCATCGGTAAAAATAGCTCATTATTTTTTACACGGTCTGTAATCAGGGCTTTTAATTTAACGGCCCCGAATGGAGACACTAAGCGAACGAGTCCGCCATCGCCTACTTTACGTTCTTTGGCAAGTTCCGGTGATACCTCAACGAAAATATCAGGTACTTTCGATTGGATTCCATTGGATTTGTTCGTCATATTACCTTCATGGAAATGCTCCAGCATGCGTCCATTATTGATATGAAGGTCATATTCTTCCGGGAATTTATGAGGTTCCACCCAGTCAGCCAGTGCAAAGCGCGCTTTTTTATCAGGGAAGTTGAAGCCATCCACATAAAGAAGCGGTGTGTTTGATCCATCATGACTCCCCCAGAGGAAGCTGTTCCACCCCTCCAGCACCTCGTAATTCGCTTGGCTGAATATCGGTGACAGGCTTGCCATTTCTTCATAGATTTCACTAGGGTGAGTGTAGTTCCAATTTGCACCTAAGCGGTTGGCGATCTCTTGAGTGATTTCCCAGTCCGCTTTAGAATCCCCCATGGTGGGAAGGGCTTTATATAAACGCTGTACACGGCGCTCTGTATTGGTGAACGTTCCGTCTTTTTCAAGAGATGGGGCCCCTGGCAATACCACGTCGGCATATTGGGCTGTCCTTGAAAGGAAAATATCCTGGACAACAAAGAAATCCAATCCGGATAACACTTTATCAACATGGTTTGCATCCGCATCGACAAGTGCCATATCTTCTCCGACGAGATACATGGCCTTCATGTCGCCTTTTTCTATCGCTTTAAGCATTTCAATATTGTTCAAGCCTGGTTTGCCATCGATTTTCACTCCATAAGCTTTTTCGAACTTAGCACGTGCCACGTCATCGGTAACATGCTGATATCCTGGAAGCCATGTTGGCAGGGTACCCATATCGCAAGCGCCTTGTACATTGTTATGGCCGCGAAGCGGATAAGCTCCCGCTCCTGGACGACGGTAGTTGCCCGTAGCCAATAGCAAGTTGGAAATTGCCGCTGAAGTATCGGAAGCACCGGTGTTTTGTGTAACGCCCATTCCCCAGAGGATGCATGTTCCGTCTGCATCGCGAATGGTCTCAGCTATTTGGATCAATGTTTCTCTTGAAATGCCTGTGTGTGTTTCGGCATATTCCAGGGTGTATTTTTCAAGTACTTCTTGATAATCGTCGAAGAAGTTAACATTTTCATTGATGAATTCTTGATCATGCCAGCCTTGATCGATCATATATTTTGTAACCGCCATCAACCAAACCTGGTCTGTTCCTTGTTTTGGACTGATATGGATGTCGGAGCGTTCGGCCATTTCGTTTTTGCGGATGTCAGCTACGATCAGTTTTTGTCCGTGAAGCTTGTGTGCCCGTTTTACGCGTGTCGCCAATACGGGATGGCCTTCTGCAGGGTTAGCGCCAACGATGATGACAAGACCTGCTGCGGCGATATCTTTAATCGTACCAGCATCTCCGCCCATGCCGACCGTACGGAACAGTCCGTCTGTTGCCGGGGATTGACAGTAACGCGAGCAATTATCGACGTTATTCGTTTCGAACATTTGACGTGCCAGTTTTTGAATCACATAGTTTTCTTCATTCGTGATCTTTGATGAGGAAATGAAGCCTACTGAATTTCCGCCGTATTGCTGTTTGATCGAACCAAGTCTGGATGCAACCAAATCAAGTGCTTCATCCCAGCCTGATTCTACGAATCTCCCATTTTTCCGAATCAGGGGCTTGGTTAAACGTTTTTCCGAGTTTACGAAGTCCCAGCCGAATTTCCCTTTGACACATGTGGATATCGCATTGACGGGTGCTTCATGGGTAGGTTGGACTTTAAGGATTTTACGGCCTTTTGTCCAGACTTCGAATGTGCATCCTACCCCACAGAACGTACAGACCGTTTTTGTCTTCTTCGTCCGTGTATCACGCATTGCCGCTTCAATCTCTGAAATGGCAAAAATCCCGCTGTATCCAGGTTCCACTTCTTTGACAAGGTCAATCATTGGTTCAAGCATATCGTTTTTCAAACCTGACATGAAGCCAGCCTCACCCAGCATCGATTTTTCCATTAATGCATTACATGGACAAATGGTTACACACTGTCCGCAGCCTACACAGGATGAGTTATTGATTTCCGTTCCTTCATCCCAGATTACCCGGGGGCGTTCCGCTTCCCAGTCGATGGACAGCGTCTCGTTGACCTGAAGGTTTTGGCAGACTTCGACACATTGGCCGCATGCGATGCATTGATTGGCATCATAGCGGTAAAATGGATGGGACATATCGACGGCACCCAATTCCACTTTCGGTGTGTAAGGATATTTTTGGTGTTCGATTTCCATTAATTCCGCTGTGTTATGCAGTTTGCAATTTCCGTTATTATTATCACATACAGTACAGTATAAAGAATGGTTTTCCAGGATCCGGTCCATGGCTTCGGTTTGGGCCTCTTTTGCCTTGTTTGAATCCAAGGCTATATCCATGCCGCCCGCTGCTTTTGTCGAACATGATCGGACGAGTTCCCCATTAACTTCGACGATGCATGTGTCGCATGTTTGGATCGGATCCACTTCAGGAACGTAACAAATCTGTGGATGAGCTATCTCATTTTGGTTGATGACCTCCAGTATTGTCGCTCCTTCATTAGCGGTATAATCCTTCCCATTGATTTTGATGGTGATGTTTGAATCGCTCATTATATTTCCCCCTTTTATAGCCAAAAACACGAAAAAAACCACCATGATCACACCT
The DNA here is from genome assembly GCF_043656335.1 of Peribacillus sp. NPDC056705. Taxonomy (NCBI): domain Bacteria; kingdom Bacillati; phylum Bacillota; class Bacilli; order Caryophanales; family Bacillaceae; genus Peribacillus; species Peribacillus sp. NPDC056705. Next base: position 342,939 of record NZ_JBHTYI010000001.1, read on the forward strand.
CCGGCTCTGAACGGAAATGTAGGTCATGGTGGAATAGTTTAATAGCAAAGCTTGCCAATATACCAATCCATACCATAATGGATGATTTTTAAAAAAGATAGGACACAACAGTACACTATTATGCTCCCAACTTTCCTCTTTGATAGTATACCTTTAATTTTAGCAAGAAACAATCCTGGAAAGAGGCTATCATTCCCAAATTCCTTTCGTTTTTCTTCGCGTTGATTTATGATTAGAAAATTGAGAACTTAATTTTCTTGAATTGGAGTGACGTAACGGTGTCAAAGGTTATCCATGAATTCAATGATATGATTCGTAAGCTGCGCAAGGAATTATTCGGTAAAGGACCAGAACGCATACACACGGTTTTCGTGGAGAATATGGCCGTTTCTACGTTATATGGGAATTTGACTCCTACGGAAATGTTTATATCAAGATCGGAGGAAGGAAGGGACATGGTCCATTCTGCACGTACCAAAATGGTTCAGGATGTGTATTCGGAGAGTCCTCCTGATGGAATGGAGGAACTGGTTGGGGCTAAACTGGTCCATTTGTTTTCAGATATCAAAATCAAGGAGAACATAGCGATTTCCGTATTCGTATTTGATAAGGATATAGCGGACAAACTCAACGGGCATTGACCACGTTCCTTACATAGTGGTCAATTGGCTCCTGGATAGTAAAAGGAGTGGGAACATGAAAGCGATTGAAAGCAAGAGGGACATCATCCGGATAACCAAAGGCAACATCGGGCGGACGGAAGATACGATCGTAACGGAGTATCCCGTCACTGTCAAAATAAATGGCCAGGAATTCGTCACGATGGTTTGTACACCTGAATACATCGAGGATATGGTGATTGGCTATTTGGCTTCGGAAGGCATCATCAAAAAATATGATGAGATAAAAGAAATCTGGGTCCAGGAAAAAGAAGGCTTTGTTCATGTGAAGACAGATAAAGTGAATCCCTACTTCCAGGACTTTCAAAATAAACGGTATATTACATCATGCTGCGGAATGAGCAGACAAGGGTTCGTCTTTGTGAATGATGCTTTGACTGCCAAGAAAATGGATAATGTTTCGGTGAAACTGACTCCCGATGACTGCTTCCGCTTGATGAAGGATTTACAAAATTCCGCTGTCACCTTCCAGAACACAGGAGGGGTCCACAATGCCGCTTTATGTGATGTCGATGGCCTCGTATTAAGCAGGATGGACATCGGCCGACATAATGCCTTGGACAAAATATACGGCCATTGCTTGAAAAATGGTATTTCGATAGAAGGGAAAGCTATCGTGTTCAGCGGCCGGATTTCATCGGAAATTCTCTTGAAGGTGGCGAAAATCGGCTGTGAACTGATCCTTTCGAAGTCCGCTCCAACTGAATTGGCTTTGGAATTGGCTGAAGGATTGGGAATCACCACGGTCGGGTTCATTCGTAATGATTCACTGAATATCTATACATGCCCTGAAAGAATACAATTGAATGACTGAGCGTGAAAGATGCCGCTCCTAAGGCGGGCTGGAGAATGCGCTTTGGGAAAGTCCTTGCCGGCATGGCTTGGATATATCCAACAAGCCTTATGTTATACAGTTTCGATAGGACATTCAAGGAAAAGGCGGTATCGGGGGAAGGGTTATGAATGAAAGGGATTGGCATATTTTAAAGGTGTTGCATGAGCATAAGAATATTACTAAAACGGCGCAAAGTTTATATATATCGCAACCTTCTTTAACGAAACGAATTCAGCAAATAGAGAAGGAATTCAATCTAAAGATTGTGGAGCGGGGAACAAGGGGAGTCCAGTTCACCCCTCAAGGGGAATATTTGGCCAACTGTGCAGATGAGATGCTGATCAGGCTCCGGCAGATAAAAGAGACAGCGTTCAATATGGGTCAGGAGATCAGTGGGACATTACGGCTGGGTGTTTCCAATTATATCACGCTGCATAAATTGCCTGGCCTGTTGAGATTATTTCGTGAGCGATATCCTAAAGTGGATTTCAATGTGACGACTGGTTGGAGTAAAGAAGTGCTGAACCTCATTTACAAGGAAGAAGTGCATGTAGGGATCGTTCGGGGGGACTATCAATGGGCAGGGTCAAGGCACCATCTTTTTGAGGAAACGATTTGCATTGCTTCCAAGGAAGAAATCGAAGTCCGGGACCTGCCTTTCTTGCCGAGGATCGATTATGGGACGGACGCCCTTTTAAAAACAATGATCGATAATTGGTGGAGAGATAATTTTTCAGGACCGCCTTTGGTTGGGATGGAAGTGGACAAAGGTGATACATGCAAAGAAATGGTCAGGAATGGCCTGGGATATGGCATCCTTCCCAGTGTTTTATTGGAGAAGGACCAAAGTCTAAGTCAGATGGACCTTAGGGATAAGCAGGGTAATCCCCTTATCAGGAATACGTGGATGCTATATCATGAAAAGTCACTGGAATTAAAACTGGTCAAAGCGTTTGTCGAATTTGTCAAAGACGTCGATTTCATGAGTGATATTTAACTGGAAGCGCAGATATCTCTGTGCTTTTTTTGTCATTCCTTTTATGAATGGATAACGATAATTTATTGGTATTTTAACTATGGTTATCCCGGGATTATGATAGATGGGAGATGTAAATCATCATGAATTTGCCTTAGGAATGGAGAGGAAGTCATGTGAGTGTCCTGTTTCTGATCGTACTGAATGTCATTGTGCCCGTCTTTTTCCTAATAGGGGCTGGGGCCATCCTGCATCGTAAATTCAAGTTGGATATGAATACGCTATCTAAATTGAATCATTTCCTGCTCATGCCGGCCATTAGCTTTGTCAATATCTATCAAAGTAAAATGGGCGGGGGGATGATCGTCCAGATATTCAGCTTCCTTGCCCTTCAAGCAGTAAGCCTTATCATCGTGAGTACAGTGATTGCTAAACTTGCCAGGTTTGATCAAAGTCTTTCTGCCACGTTTAAAAATAGTGTAGTCCTGAATAACTCAGCCAATTTCGGGTTACCCGTAAGCCAGATGGTTTTTAATGGGAATCCTCTTGGCCTGTCGATCCAAGTCATCGTGATCATTTTTCAAAACCTGTTGACCTATACCTATGGATTGATGAATTCCGTTTCCGTCCATACAAAAAGTGCGAAGGGCGCCATTCGCGAGTTCTTGAAGAACCCCGTCATTTATGCTTTATTACTCGGTTTTCTATTACACTCCGCTTCTTTCGACATTCCGCTGTTCTTATGGACCCCGATTGAAAATATCGCGAGTGCTTTCATAGCCATTGCCTTGATCACATTGGGTGCACAGAGTGCCTATTTGAAAATTACGCAATTCCCGCTTCCGCTTATCCTTAGCTTGATTGGCCGGTTAATACTCTCGCCATCCATCGCATTCCTTATCATCCTCCTGCTGGGCTTGGAAGGGACTGTCGCTCAGGGATTATTTATCGCAAGTTCATTTCCAACATCGAGAAACAGCGCATTATTCGCTTTGGAATATGACAACCATCCGGAGTATGCGGCACAAGCAGTCTTGATGTCGACTTTATTCAGCAGTATAACGGTAACGATGGCCGTCTATCTATCAAAAATACTATTCTAGCAGGGCTGCTCTTAATGGGCGGGCCTTTTTCCCATGTCTCCCGATAAAACTTTATGAACAATATAGAGGTTATGGAATTTATGCATCTTAGGTTAATAATCAAAGAAAAGGAAGATATTTTTGTAGAATCAAGAAAACGCTTTCAAAAGGAGGATTATTATGTTTTCTCGTAAAAAGATTTCAGCGGTCATTTTGGCAGGTTCGTTAGCTTTAAGTTTAGGTGCATGCAGCAGTTCGGATACATCAGGAGAAAAGAAAGAAAGTACAGGCTATCCGAAAAAATCCATATCGGTCGTTGCTCCATCGGGCGCAGGCGGGGGATGGGATTTAACCGCCCGTTCATTTACAAAGGTCTTGAGTGAGACCAAACTGGTGAACCAGCCATTGACCGTCGAAAACAAACCCGGTGGCGGGGGCGCTGTATTCATGGCGGATTATGCAACACAGCAAGCGGATAATAATGACATGCTGTTCGTGAATTCACCGCCTGTCATCATCAATAACCTTAAAAAAGAAGGCAACAGCCCTTATGGGTATAAAAATACGACCCCTTTGGCGCAGCTGACAAAGGATTATGGGGCGATAGTGGTAAAGGCGGATTCCGAATTCAAGGATTTGAAATCAGTGCTGGAAGCGGTGAAGAAAGATCCGCGTAAGCTGACGTTTGCAGGAGGATCGGCTCCGGGATCCATGGATCATTTGATTTCCATTCTTCCAGCCTATGAATATGGCTTGAATCCAACAGAACTTAAATACGTTTCGTATGACGGGGGCGGGGAAGCGATTACGGCCTTGCTTGGCGGTAATGCGGATGTGATCGGAACGGATGCATCCAGTGTCAGGGAATTTTTAAAAGCAGGGAAGATTAGAGTGTTGGCCGTAACCTCGACTGAACGTTTGGGTGGCGATCTTAAAGACATACCGACGGCAAAGGAACAGGGTGTTGATGCTGAATTCACGATTTGGAGAGGGGTTTTTGGACCTCAGAATATGTCTGGTGAAGCGAAAACCTTTTGGGACGGAACCATTGCGAAGCTAGTTGAAACTTCTGAATGGAAGAAGGAAGTGGAAGTTCAAGGATGGGAACGGGAATATAAAAATAGTGAAGAATTCAGCAAGTTTTTAGAAGAACAGGAAAAACAGGTGCAGCAATTATTAGAAGCGTTAGGCATGGAAAAATAATCGGGGAGAAGGAGGTGCTTCACCTTCTTCTTGTTTTCTGAAATGGAGGGATTAAGATGGACGTGAAATTTGATCGCTTTGCATCTGTAGCCTTTCTGGCTGTCGGGGTGCTGTTCATGATAGGAAGCAGGAAACTGGCCAGTTCTTCTTATGGAAGTTCGGTAGGACCGGACATTTTCCCTTTTGTATTGGGGCTCGTTCTCGCTGTTTTAAGTATTCGCCTGTTCTATGAGGCATTTCGGGGCAAGGTGCAGGAATCGGGTAAAGGAAAGCTGGAATATAAACCCTTTATCATCATTCTGCTCTCCACCCTGATTTATATTTTGACATTGGAAACGATAGGATATGTCATTACGACCTTCCTCTTTTTGTTTGTTTGCTTTCAAACGATGGAACGGAATAAGTGGATGACATCGCTCCTCATTTCCGCAGGATTTTCCGGAATCATCTATTATTTATTCGTGAATGTTTTAAAGGGAACACTGCCGGGTTGGCCAATCTGGTTTTCATAAAAGGAAGGGGGATGTGAAGTGGGCACTTTTGATTATTTATTGCATGGTTTTGAAACGGCACTAACTTGGTATAACATCCTTTTTGCATTTGTCGGAGTATTGATCGGTACGGCTGTCGGCGTTTTGCCGGGGATCGGGCCGATGAGCGGAGTGGCTCTTTTGATTCCGGTAACCGCTTCGATTACAGGGGGACTTCCACCAGAGCAAGCGGCAACAAGCGCCATCATTTTACTTGCAGGTGTTTATTATGGAGCGATGTATGGAGGATCGACAACTTCAATCCTATTGAATACACCTGGCGAATCCTCTTCTGTCGTCACCACATTGGATGGTTACCAAATGGCGAAAAAGGGAAGGGCCGGGAGTGCTTTATCCATTTCGGCAATCGGCTCCTTCGTCGGAGGGATAGTCACCCTTATCGCCATGATTGCCTTGGCACAGCCATTATCGACGATTGCCATTAAATTCGGTCCGGCGGAGTATTTTTCACTCATGCTTCTAGGGTTGGCGGCCGTCAGCGGCCTCGCGGGAAAATCCGTAACCAAGGCACTGATCATGACGGTTTGCGGTTTGCTGATCGGGACGATAGGCATCGATAATGTATCCGGGATCGCCCGTTTTACATTCGGCATACCTTGGCTTTATCAAGGGGTCGAGTTCCTGACGATCGCAGTGGGTCTATTCGCACTTGGAGAGGTATTCAAGACAATCTTGGAAAAAGAAGAGGATGATGGGGACATTGCTAAGATCAAAAATTTGATTCCTTCCAAAGAAGAATTCAAGGAATCCGCCGGTCCGATTGCGAGGGGGTCGCTCTTAGGCTTCTTTGTAGGGATCTTGCCGGGTGCAGGGGCTACTCTTGCTTCGTTCTTCTCATATCTTATGGAAAAAAGGATTTCAAAAAAACCCTGGAGATTTGGCACAGGCGCGATCGCTGGGGTGGCTGGACCTGAAACGGCCAATAATGCGGCATCTGGCGGAGCGATGATTCCATTATTGACGCTGGGAATTCCGGGTTCCGGTACAACGGCGATTTTAATGGGTGCGCTCATGATGTACAATGTTCAGCCAGGTCCATTATTATTCGAGGACCATCCTCAGGTAGCTTGGGGGCTTATCGCCAGTATGTTCATCGGGAATCTGATGCTGCTGATCCTTAATCTCCCGCTCGTTAGGGTTTTTGCGAAAATCATTGAAACGCCAAAGAAATATTTGATTCCGCTCATTATCGCGATTTCCATTTTTGGCGTTTATGCGGTACAAGTATCGACTTATGATTTATTGCTATTATTAGGGTGCGGGGTCTTGGGATATTTCTTAAGTAAAAATGATTATCCAATCGCCCCATTGGTATTAGGGCTGGTTTTAGGACCGATGATAGAAAATAATATGCGCAGGGCCCTGACGATATCCGATGGGGATTACAGTTTGTTTTTTACCAGGCCGCTTTCCCTGACATTCCTGATCATAACGGCATTATGGCTGCTCATTCCGGTTTTGCTTAAAAAGAGAGGGAAGGATGTTGTCATCAATATTGAAGGTTAACTCATATTTTCCGAATGTTGTGAAAAAACTCCTTTTTTAAAGGGGTTTTTTTTTATATGATGTAAGTAGAGGTGATTGAATGCGTTTACACACCAAGTTGATGCTGGGGATCTGTACGTTAATCATCTTAATGGGCGGAATCTTTGAAGTTATTTTTATAAATATCCTGGAAAATAACCTGAAGCAGGAAACAGGGGAAAAAGCATTGTCGGTTGCCCAGACCATTTCTTTGCTGCCTGAAATTAAACAAGCTTTTCGAACGGATAATCCCTCTGTAATCATCCAGCCCATCGCGGAAAGGGTTCGCAGGCAGATCGATGCGGAATTCATAGTAATAGGCGATAAGAATGAAACACGACTGTCCCATCCAAATCCCGACATGATCGGGAGGAAAATGGTAGGGGGAGATAACGCCGAGGTGTGGGATGGGAAATCCATCATCACGGAGTCCATTGGGACATTGGGTCCTTCCATAAGGGGGAAAGCCCCAATAATCGCAAATGAAAAAGTCATCGGAGTCGTCTCTGTTGGCTACCTTCAGGATGATATTGAAAAAGAAGTGTCCAGTATACAAAGAAAGATTGTCTGGATCATTTCTTTTATATTAATCGGCGGTTTATTGATCGCCTTTTTCATTTCATTCAATATAAAAAAGGCGATATTGGGTCTGGAGCCGAAAGAGATTGCCTGGATGTTCCAAGAGAAGCATGCCATTTTGGAATCCATTCATGAAGGCATCATTGCCATTGATGTTCATGGGAAAATCACGGTCGTCAATGAAACGGCGCATAAAATCCTTCATATCCCTAAAGACGTCATGCTTCGCGGGCAAAAAATCGAAGAAGTCATAACGCATACACATTTGCTGGATGTAGTCAGCACGGCACGGGCCGAGTATGATCAGGAATTCATGATTGACGGTGAAGTTTTTTTGGCAAGCCGGATTCCCATTTTGAATGGACAGGGTGAAATCATCGGTGCCGTTGCAAGTTTGAGAAATAAATCGGAACTATCCAATCTCCTTCAGGAACTGTCACATGTAAAGGCATATGCAGAAGGGCTGAGGGCCCAGACACATGAATATTCGAATCGGCTCTATACTTTGCTAGGCCTGATTCAACTTGGTTCATATAAAGAAGCGATGGATTTCATATCGAAGGAAGTCGATGTCACCCAAGGCTTCATTCACTTTCTAATGAAGGAAATACCTGATCCGATTATTGCTGGGTTCATCTTAGGGAAGGTGAGTTTGGCGAGCGAGCTGAAAATTGATTTTACAATTGATAGAGAGAGCAGTTTTAAGGATATTCCGCCCGAAATAGATCGGGATTTATTGGTGACGATCATCGGCAACCTCATCAATAATGCCTTCGAAGCTGTACGGGAAAACGATAGGGAGGAAAAAAGGGTATCGTTGTTCGTCACGGACTTGGGTAAAGAGTTGATCATAGAGGTTGAAGATAATGGAAAAGGGATGAATCCAGATGTTACCGAACTGATTTTCCAGAACGGTTTTACGACGAAAAGCCTTCAAACCAATTCAGGTATAGGTTTGAGACTTGTTCAGGAAGCGATAGATGGATTAGGGGGGTATATCACTTTTTCGACAAAAGAAGGGGAATATACGATTTTTACTGTAGCACTGCCAAAAAACAGAGGGGTGATTTGATGATGGCCAATCGCGATATAGAAGTTTTAATCGTAGAAGATGACCTGCGGATTGCCGAGATACAAAAGCTATTCATCGAAAAGCTTGAGGGTTTTCAAACGATAGGGATCGCCTCAAGCTATGATGAAGCTAAAAGCTTCATTGAAATCATGCAGCCGGATCTATTGCTTCTCGACATGTATTTTCCGGATATGAATGGGCTCGATATCCTGAAAGAAATCAAGCAGCAAAGCAAACAAATGGATGTCATTATGATAACGGCGGCTAAAGAAATAGAAAAAGTCCAGGAAGCCATCAAAATCGGCATATTTGATTATATTATCAAGCCTGTCGCATTTGAACGTTTCAAGCAGTCTTTACACAGATATCAAGAGTATCACATTAAACTGTCGGAATTGGAAAAGGGCAATTTTCCAGTAACACAGCAACAGGTTGATAAGCTTTTGCGAAAAGAAGTGAAGGAAAATGAGAGGGAACAGTCTTCACTGCCAAAAGGGATCGATCGGATGACTTTGGAGAAGGTGATGGCTGTGTTGGGGAAATCCTCCCCTGGCTTAACGGCCGAAATAGTGGCAAAGGAAATCGGGGTGAGCAGGACAACGGCAAGGCGTTATCTGGAGCACTTGATGTCAGAGGAAAAAATTGATGCCGATTTAACATATGGTACGGTAGGACGCCCTGAACGGGTGTATGCCATCAAGTTATAAATGGGTTCGCCAAACGGCGGATCTTTTTTTGGCTATATGATGGTTTTCACCACGTACAATCTTAGTCCTTGCGTACCAAAATGTTACGGAAGGCTTAATGGCAAAAACAAGACGCCTGTCGTTTTAAAGAAAACAAAATCAATAATGAACGTCCAGGTTTCAATAAACTGTTCATCAAAAAACCATACAATTCCCATTGGATGGTTTTTTGATGAAACTCCTTAGTATATACTAGGATAAAAAGAAATAGAGGCGGCGCCATGCAAAGTTGGTATCATATCTTTCCGAAAAACACAGGGCTGAGCCCTTATGTCTGGATCATTTTTTGTATCCTTCCTTTTTATTTCATCTTCAAATCCTCTTCGATGTTGGAGATAGTCTTTGGAATCGTCATGATCATTTTGTTTTTCATATCATATGGTCTCTCATTCGTTTCGAAGGGATGGCCCGTATACGTATGGACGGCGATACAAATAGTCATATCCATATCCATGACCATATTTTTCAGCTACATTTACTTTTCGCTGTTTTTAGCATTCTTTATTGGGAATGTTCAAAATAAGGTTGGTTTTTTCGTATTATATTCGATCCAGCTATTGGCTACCATCGTGTCGGTCAATATTGGATTCATCATGAAGGACCCTACATTCTTTTCGCAATTTCCCTTTATGCTCATTTGTGTGGTAGGCGTGATCCTGCTCCCATTCAACACATATAATCGAAATAAACGGGGCAGGCTGGAAGAACAATTGGAGGACGCACATAAAAGAATATCAGAGCTTGGCAAAATTGAAGAACGCCAGCGGATTGCCCGTGACTTACATGATACACTTGGACAAAAGCTGTCTTTGATTGGCTTGAAAAGTGACCTTGCAGGGAAATTGATCGATTTGAATCCGGAGTCGGCCAAGAAGGAAATCAAGGATATCCGTCAAACGGCGAGGACGGCACTCAAGGAAGTCCGTGAAATGGTGTCGGAAATGCGTGGGGCCAAGCTTAGCGATGAAATCATCCGGGTCAAGCAAATATTGAAAGCGGCAGGGATAGAATTCAATTTGGAAGGCACCACGGAATTGAAAGATACCCCATTGCTTGTTGAAACGGTTTTAAGCATGTGCTTGAAAGAAGCTGTGACCAATATCGTCAAACATAGCGGAGCCGACTGCTGTCATATCGTCATTGAAGAATTACAAACAGGGGTGACGATCACAGTACAGGATAATGGAGTGGGGCTTTCACATAGATCAGAGTTTTTTAAAGGCAATGGGCTTCATGGAATGAAAGAAAGGCTTGAATTCGTTAATGGCAGCCTGGATATTCAAACGACAGATGGAACGACGCTTTATATAAGGGTTCCGAATGCGATAAAAAATAATGGATAGGAGAGATTGACATTGATTCGAATCGTAATTGCCGAAGATCAGCGGTTGCTGCTTGGCGCGCTAGGTTCCATCCTTGATTTGGAAAGTGACATGGAAGTTGTAGGAAAAGCGAGCAATGGGGAAGAAGCAATGAATCTCGTCAATCAATTAAAGCCGGATATCTGCATAACCGATATTGAAATGCCAGTTAAAACCGGGCTCGATGTAGCCGAGGAGATCAAGGATCAGGGCCATCAATGCAAAGTCATCATTTTGACCACTTTTGCACGTCCTGGGTATTTTGAAAGAGCCAGAAAGGCAGAAGTAGGTGGATATCTGCTGAAGGATAGCCCAAGTGATGAGTTGGCGAATTCGATCCGTGTCATCATGGACGGGCGGCGCGTTTATGCCCCTGAGCTGGTGGATATGGCTTTCGAAGAAGAAAACCCTTTGACTGAACGAGAGTGCCAAGTGCTCAAATTGATTGCGGATGGTAAGACAACAAAAGAAATCGCAAGCCAGCTTTATTTGACTAACGGAACGGTTCGTAATTATATATCGGTCATCCTTGATAAATTGGATGTAAGCAACCGCGTTGAAGCGATTGTAAGATTCAAGGAAAAGGGCTGGTCAAAAGATTGATCAAAGGTAAATCAGTTTTGGCGCATTTAATGGCGGCTTCTCAAATCAAAAAAGCACAGTGTCAGGATTGGAATATGGTATATTAATTTTTATTACATACAGGAAAGGGGCTGGCCATTATGCAAAAGGCTACATTTGCTGGAGGCTGTTTTTGGTGCATGGTGACACCATTTGATGAACTACCGGGGATTGGGGGAATCGTATCCGGTTATTCGGGAGGACATATTGAAAACCCGACTTACGAGGAATTGAAGACGGGAACTACGGGACATTATGAAGTCGTGGAAATCACTTTCGATCCTCAGTTATTTCCTTATGAAAGATTGCTGGAACTATATTGGCAGCAAATTGATCCTACCGACGATGGCGGTCAATTCCATGACAGAGGAAGCCAATATCGGACGGCCATCTTCTATCATGATGAAGCTCAAGAGAAACTGGCTCTTGAATCGAAAGAAAAGGTAGCAGCCAGCGGGAGGTTCCAGAAACCCATCGTAACGGAAATCCTTCCGGCCCAACCCTTTTATCCTGCCGAAGAATACCATCAAGGCTATCATAAAAAAAACAAAGATGACTATAAAGCGGACCGTGCGAAATCGGGCCGCGATGAATTCATTAACCAGCATTGGAACGGTGAATGAAAAGGATCGGGTGTGTTTTCACACCCGATTCTTTTTTTGACCTTTTTTAAAGGCGCAAAAATTAAAGTCATAGAGTTCAATTTCTCATGATATTTTCATATTTCTTCAGTACACTAAGGGGTAGGTGGTGATGATCATGAATAAAAGAATTTTAATTATAGAAGATGAAGAAAAAATTGCGAGGGTTCTCCAGCTGGAACTTAATCATGAGGGTTATCAAACAGAATCGGCATTTACCGGAAAGGCAGGTCTGGAAAGGGCAGAAGCCGAGGAGTGGGATTTAATCTTATTGGATGTGATGCTGCCCGAGCTGAATGGCATAGAAGTACTTAGGCGTTACCGGAAAAAGAATGGATCAACACCGGTCATCCTTCTAACCGCAAGGGATGCTGTGCCAGACAAGGTGAATGGCCTTGACCATGGTGCAAATGATTATGTAACGAAACCGTTTGAAATCGAAGAGCTGCTCGCACGGATCCGTGCTTGTTTCCGTACCAATGTACGGGAGCGCCAACCAGAAGTGGAAGTGGATGAACTAAAGATTCATGATCTGAAGTTGAACCTTGGTACAAGGGACATTCACAGGCAAGGCAAAAGGATTGAGCTGACTTCCCGCGAGTTCGATTTGCTGGTTTATCTTTTGCAAAATAAAAATCAAGTACTTTCTAGAGAGCAAATCCTGACACATGTATGGGGATATGATTTTGCAGGGGATACGAATGTGGTTGATGTGTATATCCGTTATTTACGCAAAAAAATAGATTATCCCTTTGACCTGCAGCTCATTCATACTTACCGCGGTGTAGGTTACAGCTTGAAGGAGCCAGTATGAAGATCCGGACGAAGATCCAAACGTATTCCAGTCTTTTTTTAAGTGTCATGCTTATATTGTTGAGTATCATCGTTTTAATCGCCTTCCTTTGGATATCAGTAGAAAGGGAACGGGACCTGCTTGAAAATCAAGCTTCATTAATTGAAGAAAATATCTTGGCGAAAGATTTGATCTCCGGTGATCCCGCTTTAATGGAGCCGTATATCCCTGACGATGGAATGGTGCGGATATTCGATACTGATGGAAGGTTGATAAAATCATTTACCGATGAAGAGGACCTTGAGGGGCTTGCGGTTAAAGCCATTAACGAGAAAGGTTATGATTTTACCAAAGCTGACGGGGAATATGTCATGACCTACCGTTATCCTTATCCTGATGAAGGGAAGAAGCTAGGGATGATCGAGGTCACACAGCCGCAAGATACCCTCCTTGATAATTTATCGGTGCTTGCCCTCGTTTTAGGCGGTGCATCGCTTTTTGTCATTCTTTTATCCATTCTTGCAGGTAAATGGCTGGCCAACCTGATCCTCAAACCGATATCGATCATGAGCGGAACGATGAAGGATATTGAGAAAAGCGGGGACTTCAAACGGATACCGCTATCGGACCAATCAAAGGATGAGCTGCAGGTGATGGGATTGGCATTCAACAAGATGATGGAAAGGCTTGAGCGGAATTATAACCAACAGCAGCAATTCCTTTCAGATGCTTCACATGAATTAAAAACACCGATTACGGTCATAGAAAGCTACTCTTCCCTATTGAAACGCTGGGGAATGAAGGATGAGGCGATTCAGGAAGAGGCGGTGGAGGCAATCCATCATGAAGCCGTGCGGATGAAAAAGCTGACGGAACATCTTCTGCAGTCTGCCTCCCAGACGGAACCTTCAGCAGATGTGGAAGGGAAAATAGAACTTATTTCGTTTTGTGAAGCGATTGCCCAAACATTCAGAAGGACGGGGAATCGTGAAATAACGATAGAATCAGAGTTTAAGGAAATATATGCAATGACTATTTCCAGTAAGCTTGAACAGGTGATTGTCATCCTATTGGACAATGCTATGAAATACAGTGACTCAAGTATACAGGTCATGATAAAACGGCAGGCCGATGAAATTATCATCTGTGTGAAAGATCGCGGCGCAGGGATATCACCAGAACATCTCCCGCATGTATTTGAACGTTTTTATCGCGTGGATTCATCGAGGGCAAGGAAAACGGGAGGCAATGGACTCGGGCTTTCCATTGCCCGGTCGCTTGTCGAGTCATTCGACGGTAAATTGGAGATCCAAAGCGAAGTGGGAAAGGGAACGTTGGTGACGATTACTCTTTCTCATCAAATTCTAATCTAACGCTCATGTTCATTTCATGAAGGATGCTTATTATTAAGGTAATAACTTAAAGGAGGAATTCATTCATGAAAAAACAGTGGAGTACGATTAAAGAAGGTATCATTCAAAGGAAAAAGGTGATCATGACGGTGTCAATGGCCTCCGTTTTACTTTTCGGCGGTGCTGCTGGAACGGCGGTATATGCAGTCAATAAGGGTAACCTATCCGAGGATGAGGCTGTCAAAATGATTTCAGAAAAACTAGGCGGGGAAGTCACTCAATTTGAAAAGGATTGGGACCAGCCGATGACCTATGAGATGACCGTTAAAACGAAAGAAGGCTATCAAGAAGTTGACGTTGATGCTGAAAAGGGAGAGATACTTTCTCAGGAAATGGAAGACAGTGACGATGACGATCTGAGCAAACAACAAGCGGCGGAAACTGTAAAAGTCAGCAGTGATCAAGCCGAAAAGATTGCCTTGGAAGCGGTGGATGGTCAAGTAACGGACATGGAGCTTGATTCGGAGAATGGCACCCTTGTGTACGAGCTGGAAATAAAACAAGGACAAAAGGAATATGATGTAGTGGTAGATGCCACTACGGGAAAAGTATTGAAAAACCAATTGGATGATTAATCGATGGTAATCTGTGATCTAAGAATGATCATGAACTGAAGTGCATGAAAGGATTTGCCGAATGGCAGATCCTTTTTTTATGCCATTACGGTTCTCAAGCGAAATTAGGGGAAAAGAAGAAACTTTTAGATGAAGAGGCGGGTGGGGGGAGAATAGCTGATGACCTCTGAAAATATTCGCGGTCATGAAGGAGTTAAAAAAGGAATCGCGAATAGGGGTAATAAGGAATCTTATATAATGGAGGAATGTAAATGGGGAATTTGGAAATGGCACTGTCATTACGAGGAAAGAAAGAGTTCAAAAAATCCAATCTATTATTGATGGATCTGGCAAAGCAAAATCCCGTCGATGCAGTCATACAGTATCAGTGTGCCTGGAGTTTGGATATTCTCGGACTTGAGGCAATGGCGGTGCCCTATTATGAAGAGGCACTCAAATTGGGTTTGCCGGAGGAGGATGCAAAAGGGGCCTACCTAGGATTGGGAAGCACATATCGCACCATAGGGGAATATGAAAAATCAAAACAGACATTGGAAACGGGGCTGGCGAAGTTTCCTGAACATAAGGCTTTATTGGTATTCAGGGCCATGGCTTTTTATAATTTGAGCCAACACGATCTTGCAATGGAATCTTTATTGAAGATAATTGCCGAAACCTCTAAGGATCGAGACATACAATCTTATGCTAAGGCCATAGAATTTTATAGTGATAAACTGGATAAAGTCTTCACATAATAGTGATCATCCCCAAACTATCCACAAAGCTTGGATAAAACAAGTCATTCTTACATATCTGAAATGAATTAATCAACAAATATGACGGGGAATTTCTTGCTTTTAACACATTTACGGATAAATGAATGTGGATAACCTCGGATTGTGGATAACTTTCCGGTGTTATTCACCACTTTTCCACAGGTAATCCACATATTCACCTTTATATGATAAAAAAACTGTCAATTAAGTCTTCAGGTATTTTTTATTGTAATGGCTTAAGGCTAAAAGGGGATAAATATAGCGATAGCTATGATAATGCATATACAAAAAATCGGCCATTCCCTGGCCTGCAGGATAATCATTGGTCCAGCTGTCCTGTTGGCCTGCACGGATGAGATAGGCAATGCCTTTTTCCATTTCGGCTGTCGGCTTTTCGGATGCCGATATTAACGCATCCACAGCCCAAGCTGTATGTGTCAGTGTACTTTCTCCGAGGGGGATGTATCGTTGCTTAATATCACTGTAACAAGATTCACCCCAGCCACCATCTTCATTTTGAATTTTCTTCAACCAAGTTAAGGCTTTTTGGATGGATGGATGTCCAGTGGCTTGCCCTGCTGCCTTCATGCCGGTCAGTGCAGACCATGTGCCATATAGATAGCAGATGCCCCAGCGCCCATACCAGGAGCCGTCACGCTTCTGGTCTTCCAATAGCCAATCCACCGCTCTTTTACTGACCTCTTCCGGTATCTTCATATTTATATAGTTCCCTAGGAATTCCAGCGTTCTTCCTGTCAAATCAGCGGTAGAAGGGTCAGTCAGGAGATATTTCGAACCCTCAATAGGAAGAAGATGCAGCCATTTATGATCGTTATTCCTTTCGAAGGCTGGAAATCCGCCATCATCATTTTGCATGGATATCGTGAAGGAGACACCGCGCTCCCAACTGTCCCGATTATCAGGTTTTGCTTGCAGTTGCTTAGCCAGCGCCCGCAGTGAGGCGGTCGTATCATCAACATCCGGATTCATGGTATTGAAATCCGAGAACCCCCAGCCGCCTGGAATCGCGTTAGGATTATGGATCAGCCAATCGCCATACATATAATGCTGGCGTGACAGTAAGTACTGATTGGCGGCCTTGACCGTTGGGTCTTTGGAAGGAATGCCAGCTTCTTGAAGGGCGTAGCTTATTAAGGAAGTATTCCAAACATGGGGCGTCGTGAGCTGGATATGTGTGTGTCCCTCAATGGAGCAGGCCATCCCCTTCAGACCGGCAATGGCCTTTAGAATCACTGGATCCTTTTTCGAATATCCAATTGAAAGGAGGGCAAAGATCATGAAAAAGGTTGAACCGAAATAATTGTACAGTGTCCCGTCTGGTTCCAGCCTGTCGAGCATGAACCTCTTCGTTGAATCCAAGGCTAGGGAATGTAAATAATCGGGATAACCAATCAAAGTTTTGACGCCTGTTTGAAGTTTGGAGAAGAAGGAACGATATTCTTCTGTACGATACTCTTCCCACACATGCTCTTCGGAAAGGTCCTCCCTTGTTTGAAATAATTCTTTTAAACTTGGCGTGTCCGGGGTTTTGATCTGAAACCTTTTATGTCCTAGCAATAGCAATGGAATCATGTTGACCCGCCCATATACGGAAAGATCATAAATGCTGACGAAAAAGGTGGGAGGAAGCAAGACCACTTCGAGAGGAATGGGGAACAGGCGCGGCCATGGATATTGTCCGGTGACAGTAAGCATCATTTTCGTTAACATTTTGGCCTGTTTGATGCCACCCTTGGAAAGAATGAATTGTTGGGCTTTCCTCATATGGGGATCGTTCTTATTGCGGAGTCCGCTATAAAGAAGGCCATAATAAGCCTCGATCGTAACCGTAACATTGCCGTCTTTCTCATCTTGGAATAGTTTCCATGAACCGTTCTCCGTTTGCTTGCTTTCAATTCTTTTTACTAAAGCCTCTATAAGGGCAGCATCTTCCATATCTAAAATTTTCAATAATATGATCATATAGGCATCTGCCGTTATCCCGGTGTCAAAGGGATAATTCCACGAACCATCAGCGGATTGGTCTTGTTTCAGGCGATGAACAAGGCGATTGATTTCCAATTGTACATGTTGGTTCAATGATTTTCCTCCTCTAAAAACACATTTTCCGTTTATATGTATATTCAAAACTTGTCATCGCATTCAAGAAATCATGTCAGGCGCGTCGCCCCACATGAATAAAGGAGGGGGAAACTAAAAAACGCATTGGCAATGAAAGCTGCCAATGCGTCATTTAGATACTATGCATCATTTAATTGGTAAGGAAGATGGCTGCATATAGCGGTAAATCGGCAGTTCTTTTCCTTTTTCAGCCGGGATGAAATTGAATGTCACATAGCTGTCAATGCCTTCAGGTTCGAGGGCAAGGGGGATGAAGTTGGCATCAGGCTGGGCCATGTCGAAAACATAGCTTCCTTTTGGGAAATCCCGGGTTGTTGAAGTGACGGTGGTCGTGATTTCCCTTGTGGAATGTCCGTTTTCCAGTTCAGCGGAAACGTTTAAATCCTTGACACTATAGCTTTCTACAGCTATTTTCATAGGTTTTTTTAATTGTTTAACTTCTACCCCTAATAGCTGAAGTTTCTTGGCGATATTTTTATATTCCGGTGGAAGGATATAGGCTGTCGGACGATCTCTAACAAGGGTAGGGTAGGCATCGGTAGAATCCAGCCAATCGATGGAGGCATCGGCCATTTTAGCTGTTGCTAAATCGACTACTGTCAATTTTTGATCCTTAACCAATTTATTTTCACTTGTGATGACAATTTTATCATGATCATTTGCTTTTCGCCCTTTTTGGACGATTTCAGTTTCGGCCTGTTTAACGGCCTTTTTAACTTTACCGGCCTGTTCGGCTGTCGTTTTGATGAAGGCTGCCTGAGCTGTAGCTTGAGCAAAAACACGTCGTTTAAAATCCGTACGGCCGATGTTGATTCCCCTCGTTTCAATTAAATAGGTCATTGTATTTTTCAAACCGAGGGCGTTTCGGCCAATCCGGGCTTCTGTGCTTCCTTCCGTGGAGGTAAGGACTCCATCATCAGAAGTGGCCAGTGTATAGTAATCGTGGTACGAAAGCTTTTCTTTTTCCAATGCTTTAAAAACATTAGGTAAAAGCAGTTCATCGGAAGCTTTTCGAAGCTGTTTGGGAATATTTAAATTCTTGGCTGAGGAGATGAGTAAATCATAGGAAGCGATCGATCCATTTGCTCCCACTTTTTTCAGGGGAGCGGGATTCACTGTATATTCATGTACATCCAGAATGACTTCCGGTTCATAATCATCGATTGATTGATGAATCGTCTGTACTTCTGGATATTCCACCTTTAAGTAGTCCCTATTAGCATCCATGTCATTTGCGGTATATCGTTTGAAATAATAAGAGCCATCAGGATTGACGCGTGGAACGATGGCAACATTCACTTTATCGAGAACATCACCAAGCTTGCCTTCAGCCAGCCATTGTGCAAGGACTAATGTTGATTCACCTGAAGCGGGTTCATTGCCATGGATCTGACCTTGAATCCAAATCAATGGTTTATGTGAATCCTTATTCGGTCTTTTTGAATCCTTACTGAAAAGAAGCATCGGGATGTCGCGTCCTTCTGTGGATTTGCCTATCGTCTTGAACTGGATGTACTTGTATTTATGGGAAAGGGACTTGATATGATCCAACATTTCTTCCTGGCTCGTAAAGGCGATCTTGTTTTGTTTAAAGGCAGGGGTGTTAAAAGATACATTAGGTTCAGGGAAAAGGTGGGAGAGGTTATCTGGTTGAATGTAGCTTGGACCATTTCCATAATAAGGGGTGAATTCTTCTGCTTCGGCTATGGGGCCAGGCAAACCAGTGACAAGACTTAGTGTTACGGCTGATACGATGGTAGGAATGATTTTTTTCATGGACGTCCTCCTGTCTATCTTTTTCCATAAATTATCATATATTAAGCTATTTATACAGTGAAAACGTAGGAAATAGTGAAAAACAGGAATTAACGACTAGATGAATGATTCCATGCCATGATTCGGAATTCCTTTTAATAGATGTTCATCACCTGTATTCTGTATAATTACAGGTGGAAAGTCAAAATGATACGGATCAAGCAATTTGCTTGGCCCGTATCATTTCAATTCATCATGCAGCTTATTTAAAAGATCCTGTGAATCTTCGCCGCTCATTACGTGGCCGTTCACTTTCGCATAGGGGGTTTTCTTACAAAGTTTACACTCACTCAAACATTCATACTCCTTATATTGAATCATTGGATTCGCCAAGAACTTACCATAATCAGCAACTGTTTTTTCATTAAGGAAGCGGTCAAGATTATTTTGGCAAAATTCAACCTGGATTTTCGCCTTTTTTGAGAACACTTTGGATAGCAAGTTTTTCATCATATCGCTTCTTTCATTGGAAGAGTAAATATTTGTTATTTCGATTTTATCACTTCCTGTAACGAAATGCATGATTGGTTCACCCAAATTCATTACAATATGACTATTGTGAGAATATCAAAGTAATTCCTTTGTATATATTGACACATGTCCGAGAAATGATAGAATAAGAGTTAATGATAATGAATCTCATTATCATGATTGGGAAGACCTTGTAACTATTGCGACTTCATGATTTCCACTTTAATAGGTGACTTTGTGATAGTCTTCATTCAAATATATTTAATTGAAAATATTATCGCTGTATTAAATGAGATAGGAAGAGTAGGAAATGTAGATGAAGATAAGATATTTAGTCATGGCGTTAATTGTTTTATCATTTACGTCATTATTCATTGGAGTAAAAGATATTACTCCCCTGGATTTATTGGATTTAAGTGATGATAAAGTGCAAATCATGCTGCAAAGCCGTTTCCCTAGAATGGTGACCATAGTCATTGCCGGTATCGTGATGAGCATAAGCGGTCTGATCATGCAGCAATTGAGCCGCAATAAATTTGTTTCCCCGACGACTGCTGGAACCATGGATTCTGCACGGCTTGGACTTCTTCTTGCCATTATCATTTTTCCATCGGCAGCACTTATTGAGAAAATGGCATTCGCTTTCATATTCGCTTTGGCAGGTACATTCTTGTTTATGAAAATTCTTGATCAAGTGAAATATAAGGATACGATTTTCATTCCATTGGTTGGTTTGATGTTTGGGAATATCGTCGGATCCATCTCGACTTTCTTTGCTTATAAATATGATTTGATTCAAAGCCTCAACACATGGATGAATGGAGATTTCTCGATGATCATGTCGGGAAGGTACGAACTTATTTATGTAAGTATCCCTCTAGTTATTCTCGCATACTTCTTTGCCAATAAATTCACTGTTGCAGGGATGGGTGAAGAGTTTGCCATCAATCTAGGAATCAATTATAAGTTTATAGTCAATTTTGGGTTGATCATCGTGGCATTATCCTCCACTGTCGTTTTGTTAACGGTGGGAACGATTCCTTTCATAGGATTGATCGTACCGAATATTGTATCCCTTTACCTTGGTGACAATTTGAAAAAGAGTCTTTCTCATACAGCATTGCTAGGGGCCGTATTCCTATTGTTCTGCGATATTCTGGGCAGGATCCTCATATATCCATTTGAAATCCCGATCGGACTCGTGGTTGGTGTGATAGGAAGCGCCGTATTTATCTATCTGATAATGAGGAGAAAGGCATATGAATAATAAAAGTAGGATCATTATATTGGCTGTTCTTGCAGCAGCTTTAACGGCAGGTTATATCTTTTGGGATCTTGGCCCGAATTGGGATTATGCACTGCCGAGAAGGGTTATTAAAATCATCGCCATCATCGTGGTTGGCTGTGCAATAGCTTTTTCAACGGTGATTTTCCAGACGGTCACGAATAATAAAATCCTGACACCGAGCATTTTAGGGTTGGACTCCATGTATATGCTGATCCAAACGGGAGTGATTTTCATCTTCGGTTCAACGCATATCATGATCATGAATAAAAATCTCAATTTCCTGATTACACTTGCGGCCATGCTTATTTTTTCCAGCCTGCTGTTCAAGTTCATGTTCAAGAAAAACCGCAATATTTACTTCTTATTGCTGATCGGTATCATCTTCGGAACCTTATTCGGCAGCATGTCTTCATTCATGCAGGTATTGATTGACCCGAATGAGTTTCAAATCATTCAAAATAAAATGTTCGCCAGCTTCAATAATGTCAACACGGACCTGTTAACGTTAGCTATTATCCTCATGATAGCGGCAATGGTATATTTCATGAGATTTTTGAAATATTTAGATGTCATGTCCCTTGGGAGGGACCAAGCCATAAACTTGGGTGTGGATTATGATTTTGTCACCAAGCGGGTTTTAATCGTCGTTACTGTTTTGATCTCCATTTCGACTGCCCTGATCGGTCCGATCACGTTCCTCGGATTACTTGTTGCAAATGTGGCCTATCAATTCATTAAGTCCTATCAGCATAAACATATCATCCCGGGTGCCATGCTGATCAGTGTGATTGCCCTGGTCGGCGGCCAATTCATTGTCGAGAGGATCTTTACGTT
This sequence comes from Peribacillus sp. NPDC056705, assembly GCF_043656335.1. NCBI lineage: Bacteria > Bacillati > Bacillota > Bacilli > Caryophanales > Bacillaceae > Peribacillus > Peribacillus sp. NPDC056705. Next base: position 364,895 of record NZ_JBHTYI010000001.1, read on the forward strand.
CACCACCACTCTAAGTGTCATCATCAACTTTGTCGGCGGTGTCTATTTCATCTATCTTCTATTAAAGGAGAATAAATCATGGTAGAAGTGAAAAAGTTATTCAAAAAATATAATAGTAAAACGGTTGTCGAGGATGTTTCCATTGAAATAGTGAAAGGGAAAATCACATCCTTCATCGGTCCCAATGGAGCGGGGAAAAGTACAGTCCTTTCGATGATCAGCCGTCTCATTACCCGGGATTCGGGAGAAGTCTTGATCGATGGTAAGGATATGGCGAAATTCAATAGCAATGAACTTGCTAAAAAGATTGCCATCTTAAAGCAGGCTAACCACATCAATATCCGTTTAACGATTCGTGAACTCGTCGCCTTTGGCCGTTTTCCTTATTCACAAGGAAAGCTGACCAAAGAGGATTGGAAACACGTCGATGAAGCGATTGAATATATGGAACTTGCCGACATGCAGGATAAGTTTCTTGACCAGCTTAGCGGCGGGCAGCAACAGAGGGCCTTCATTGCCATGGTTATTGCTCAGGACACGGAATATGTACTACTTGATGAACCCCTGAACAATCTTGATATGAAGCATTCGGTCCAAATCATGAAAGTATTGAGGCGATTGGCCGATGAATTAGGGAAAACGGTCATCATCGTCATTCATGACATTAATTTTGCATCCTGCTATTCCGACTATATTGTTGCATTGAAGGATGGCAAGGTTGTTCATAATGGACCTACCGAGCAAGTCATCAATTCCAATGTATTAAAGGAAATCTATGATATGGATATTGAAATCCAAAGCATCAATGACAATAAGATCTGTGTGTACTTCACGTAAGAACATTCCATTTGGTTTTAAATTACTTCAGTATTCGTAGCCTTCCCGGAATCACCTCATACGCTTCTTAGGCAGTTAAGAGTTGGCGGGCGCCCAAGACTTTAGCCGCCTCCTGTTCATACGGCAGGGAAAGTGATGAAGGTGAACTCTGTGAAGGTGAGGATTCAACATGTAATTTTAAATAAAAAAATTTTCGAGGTGACCATAATGATTAAGAAATTATCCTTACTGCTTTTGGTTGCAATGCTGGCTGTAGTGGCTGTAGCTTGTGGATCAGATAAGGAAAAAGAAGAATCAAGTGCGAAAAAAGAAAATGCTAAAAGCGAAGAAATCACGGTTAAGCACCAACTAGGCGAAACGAAAGTGAAAACAAACCCTGAAAAAGTCGTTGTATTCGATATGGGTGCTCTTGATACTCTTGATAAATTGGGTGTGGACGTAGCAGCTGTTCCTCATGATGGCCTTCCAGAATACCTTTCTAAATATGAAGGTACAACTGAAAATGCCGGCGGATTAAAAGAGCCTGACTTCGAAAAAATCAACGAAATTGCTCCTGACTTAATCCTTATTTCTGGCCGTCAATCTGAAGCATATGAAGAATTAAGCAAAATTGCTCCTACTGTTTTTGTGGGTGTGGATACAACAAAGTATATGGAATCCTTTGAAGAAAACGTAACACTTTTAGGTAAAATCTTCGATAAAAAAGACGAAGCAGCTAAAGAATTGGCAAGTGTTGAAGAAAACATTAATGCTTTGAAAGAAAAAGCCCCAACTGACAAAACTGGTTTAATCGTTCTTTCAAGCGGCGGAAAAGTAAGTGCTTACGGACCGGATTCAAGATTCGGTATCATCCATGATGTATTCGGAGTGCCTGCAGTAGATGATAAATTGGAAGTATCGACACATGGTCAAAGTATTTCTTTCGAATACATCGCTGAAAAGAATCCTGACTACCTATTCGTTGTGGATAGGGATGCGGTTGCCGGTGATGGAGCTGCAGCAAAAGAAACTATTGAAAATGACATTGTGAAAAATACAAAAGCATTTAAAGAAGGTAACATCATTTATCTAGACCCTAACTACTGGTACCTATCAGGCGGCGGTTTAGAATCTGTTGACGCTATGGTTAAAGAAATTTCTGAAGGCATCAAGTAATATAAATAAGGAATCCTGTCCTCGATCGAGGGCAGGATTTTTATTTTTTATAATAAAGCTGGGTGAAACAAATATACTAACAAAGGGACGAAAAGATTTCTTGCAAAACACAGGTAAGCTTATAAGGCGCCACAACCACCATTAAGGGGATTGGAAAAGACAAGACCTATATTCAAGCCTCTTACCGCTGGCTATGGTCATATGGGCTGCTATCGAAAGAAAATAATCCTTCAGCCGATATGGGAAAATTCAGTTTCTTCCTATTATAATGTCATTTGCATCCTTTCCGTTTCCAGGAGGGATTTTAAAATTGTAATTTAAGTGAAATTTGGTAAATTGGATCTTTTATGGATTGTAAATTATCCTGGAAAGTAAAAATATAAACAGAATATGAACATTACTTTCAGGAAAAATTATTTGAAAAAGCTAATTAAATTTGCCGAAGGGGAATGATGTCGATATTACGCGAAACTGATTTGTTGTTTAATGGAATTCAAGGGGTGGCAGGACCCAATAATAAACTAGTCAAACTTTTGAAGGAGTGGATTTTGGATGGGGTATCAAAAGTGCGGAGGAGAGATGCATCCATGTAACCGGCCATCCATTTTTAACTGTCGAATCTTCGGGAAAGAAATCCTGGATCTTTCCATGTCTTTAAACAATTGAAGATTTATATCTTTACATATTTTGTAATGTACTGGTTTTTTTATAAAGAGTCGTTTATAATGGTAAAAGCCTGAAGGACGTGAAACTAATTAGCGACTGTCATCCGCATTCATCACAAAAAGTTACGGTGATATTTATTGGATTAAGACATGGAGTTCCTATATATTTGTTATAGGTGCGCTGTACATTCGAGACGGGCGAAACTCTGTTATTTTTTCAAAGGCTTGTTCATAAGCTAAAGAAGTGTTCTGGATAGAGGAGTTATGGATGTGACAAAAGGTGGTTATCACAATCTTGACTATCCAAGTGAAAGAATGCTATTATAGTGTTTCCGATTTTCCGTCTTTTGTAAGTTTGTAAAAATTTATATAAATAAACCACTAGATTAATAGAGGTGAAAGCATGAATAATTTTCTAAAAAAAAGCCGGCATTTATTTGCAGATAACATACTAGGCTTTTTCTTTATTGCGGTAGTCTTGTTTTGGATAAAAACTTATATTGGATATCGAGTTGAATTTAACTTAGGTATTGAAAATGGCCTGCAGCAGTTCTTACTGTTCATAAACCCAATTAGTTCAGCCATTTTATTCTTTGGCTTGGCACTATTGGCTAGAGGCAAGAAATCGTTTAAATGGATCATCAGGTTGAACCTATTGATGTCCTTATGGCTATTCTGCAATATTGTATACTACCGTTCATTTACCGATTTCATTACATTGCCAACCTTGACGCAAGTGCAAAATAATGCAGGGGATTTGGGGCCGAGTATTTTAGAATTATTTAAACCCCATGATGTACTTTATTTCCTTGATACGGTTCTTTTGATCGTGTTGTACAGATTCAAAGACTTTAAAGTGGAAGACTTCAAAGTCAAACGCCGTACAGTTGGAATGGTTTACCTAGCGGGACTTGCAATTTTCGCAATCAATTTGGGACTTGCTGAAAAGGATCGCCCGCAATTATTATCAAGAACATTCGACCGGAACTATATCGTCAAATATTTGGGCATGTTCAACTATACGGTTTATGATGCCGTTCAGAATACTAAAACATACGCTCAGCGTGCGACTGCAAACAGCACGGATATCGCAGAAGTCGTCAACTATACGAAGGCAACAAGCGCTGAACCGAACCCTAAATATTTTGGTGCAGCCAAAGGTAAGAATGTTATCTACCTGCATTTGGAATCGATGCAGAATTTCCTGATCGATTATAAGTTGAATGGGGAGGAAGTAACTCCATTCTTGAACTCACTTGCACATGATAAGTCAGATTTCATGCGCTTTGATAATTTCTTCCATCAAGTGGGCCAAGGTAAAACGGCGGATGCTGAATTCATGCTTGAAAACTCCCTGTTTGGTTTACCACAGGGGGCAGCATTCACAAACCGTTCCCAAAATACGTATCAAGCAGCACCAGCGATTTTAGGACAACAAGGATACACATCGGCTGTGTTCCATGGTAATTATAAATCTTTCTGGAACCGGGATAATATGTATAAGTCTCTTGGTTTTAATCAGTTCTTCGATGCAAACCATTATAATATGGAAAATAAAGAGGAAGTACTAAGTTATGGATTAATGGATAAGCCTTTCTTCAAGGAATCGATTCCAATGTTAGAAACGCTTAAACAGCCTTTCTATACAAAATTCATAACGGTATCTCATCATTTCCCATATTCGATGGACCAGGAAAAAGCAACAATCGGTAAGCATACGACAGGCGATGCTTCCGTAGATAATTACTTCCAGACTGCACGCTATGCCGATGAGGCGCTTAAAGAGTTTTTCGATTATCTGAAGGAATCCGGTCTATATGATAACTCGGTAATCGTTATGTATGGTGATCACTATGGTATTTCCGAAAACCATAAAGAAGCCATGTCAAAAGTGCTTGGCAAGGATGTTGGCGCATTTGAGAATGCCCAATTGCAACGTGTACCATTATTGATTCATGTTCCGGGTGTTGAAGGCGGGGAAATGCACCAATACGGAGGACAAATCGACCTTCTCCCGACTCTATTGCATCTGTTAGGAATCGAATCTAAAGATTATGTACAATTCGGTTCGGATTTATTGTCAAAAGATCATAATGAAGTGGTACCTTTCAGGAATGGTGATTTTGTTACACCTGATGTCACTTCCATTAAAGGTAAATACTACGATACTAAAACAGGGGAATTGGTCGAGGAAAATGATGATATCCTCAATTATAAAAAGAGAGCTGAAACGATGCTCAATTTATCCGACCAAGTAGTGAACGGTGACTTACTCCGTTTCTATACTCCAAATGAGTTCAAACCGATAGATCCTAATGATTATGATTACACATATGATGAAGAAGGTTCAAAGGAAGACGACAAGACCGAGAAATAAGGCTAATGAAAAGAACAGGCAGGAAGCCATCGCTTCCTGCCTGTTCTTTTATGCGTCAGATCATGCTTTATTGGTCATCATGGCAATATACTTTCTTATTTCATCAGGCTTCCCTGCATATTTTTCAGCACGCTGTTCATCTTTCATGATTTTATCCTTTGCTTTGGTAAGGATTTCTTCACCCATGGCTTGTGGCACGACCACGACTCCATCTATGTCCCCTATGATAAGGTCCCCTGGAAATACGGTGACACCCCCACAGGAAATGGGGATATTGATTTCGCCTACACCTGCTTTGCCGCTTGAGGCAACCGTCGTCCCTTTGCTGAAAACAGGAAAATTCAACTCTTTAATGGCTTCAAGATCGCGAATGACTCCATCTACTACGAGGCCGCCAATTTCCATGGTCTGCATCATGCCGACTACGAAGTCTCCTGCTATAGCCCGGTATGTATCACCTTTGCTGTCAACGACAATTATATCCCCAGGCCTTGCTTGGCCGATTGCTTTTAACACGGCTGAATTATCACCGACGGGCATCTGTACAGTCAAAGCTCGTCCGGCCATATGAAATTCTTCCTTTAAGGGTTTAATCGCTGATTCCAGATTGCTTAGCCCTTCCATTGCATCGGAAATCGCCGTGGTGGGCAAATTCCTGAACTGTTGAATGAGAGTATCCATGACTATGATTCCTCCTTAAGAGTTAATGAATATAACCTAATTATACACAAATTTTCTAATTTTCTAATAGTTTTCCATTTGATAAAATGGTGAATGTAGTGTATTCAATGGATAAAGGGGAGGGAAGTGCTGATGTCACAAGAGGGTTCAAGCCAAATTCCTTTTTAATCAATCGATTGATTAAACTTAAAGTCCATGATTATGAAGAGTTTGAATTTAAGTGTGCAGATTTTTAATTCAATGCCGTAATTTCAGAAGAGCGGAAATAGTGTTTTCCACTGTATATACTTCCATATGATAGTATGAATAGAAGCAGTTCTATTTTTCGAATCTCCATGGCAGCTTGATTCGTGCAGGAACGTTCTTCTAAGATCAAGAGAGGAATGTAGTTGCATATCCTTCGTGTTCTCCTGATCTGGATGGGGATGTTAGCGAAGAAATAGATAACTCAACCAGTGTGCGGGAGGTCACTAATATTCTTCAAAGCAGGATCAATACAAGGACTGAGGTTGCCAATGTAAGCCAAAGGGGGCTGAAAACTTCTGGATGAATGATTAAAAAAATGATTCCTGCAATAGTGGCAGCCTGCTGTATGGTCAGATGTCTAATGTAGTGTATTCCAGCTTTAAAACAGGCTTTAAGCAGAGGCATTTGATTCATTTTCATTCCTCCTTTTTCTATCAATAATATGACCAGGCATAAAAGAAAATACATGGGGATTCGTTTTCTGCCCAATTATTACGGGTATAGTAAAGGTAAAATAAAAGGAGGAATCTAGGTGATCATTGTATATATTAGTCTTGCCCTCTTTATCGGCTCGATTATCTATTTAGCGTTTTTTGCTTTTAAAACATTTAAGGATTCCAAACCGACAATTGAAAATGTGACTGAAACCGTTACGCGTATCCAGGCCAAAACGGACCAAATTAAATCGGAGACGGACCAACTCGCCATGACACAGCAAGAAATCACTGAAGATGTTCAATATAAAAAAGAGGCCGTACAATATACGGTTGATGCGGCTAAAGAAATACCTGAACCATTTAAAAATATTTGGTTTTCAATAAAAGGTGACAAGTGGAAGCTAAGAAACAGAAGCGATGCATAAGTGTTTGACCGATTTGAAATGTACATGATATAGTATGGAAATAATGAGTTTCTAGGGTTCCTCGGTTGAATCTTACCGGAATGGTCCAAGAGAAACGCGCAGGAATCTGCGTACACGGAGGGAAAAAAGCCCGGGAGGTTATGAATTATGACCTTTCGGGCTTTTTCTGTAATTGGAGGGAAAAAAGATGGCTTGGCTTCAATTGGTGATTGCCGGATTATTTGAAGTGGTATGGGCGACAAGTTTAAAGTATACTGAGGGTTTTACGAAATTATTGCCTTCTATCATAACGATTGCCGGTATGGTCATTAGTTTTTATTTTTTATCATCGGCGATAAAAACCCTGCCTATGGGAACAGCGTATGCAATTTGGACCGGAATAGGGGCTCTTGGGGCTGTTCTGGTTGGCATTATCGTTTTTAACGAGCCTAAGGATGCGATGCGTTTGGTATTCGTCGGTTTTATTTTGGTTGGGATTATCGGCTTGAAAATCACTTCTTCTGAATAATCCATCCTCTCCTCGTAAATAGTAATGTTAAACGATTTAGAGGAGTGAAGATCATGAATTATAAAGCGTTAGTATCAAGTGTGATGATGGCTTTAGTGATTACAGGTTGTTCAGCTAATAATAAAGAAGGTGCCAGTGAAAATCTTGGCCTGAATCGTACCCATCAAGATAATTTGGATAATCCGATGAATGTAAGCGACACAAGGCAAAACGTTAATGATAACGTTAATGATAACGTTAATGATAATAATGACAACAATGATAATGGCATAAACGATATGAGGGTCTCCGAGGATATCTCAAACCGGGTCGAAGCCTTGAAGGAAGTAAGTAACGCAAGTGTCATCGTTACTGAAAATAATGCCTATGTAGGGGCAGTATTGAAAGACGGCGGGGATAAGGATATCTCAAATGACCTTAAAGATAGGATTGCTGATGCAGTAAGGGGAGCAGATCCATCCGTGGACCAAGTCTATGTGTCGACAAACCCGGACTTTGTTCAAAGGATAAAAGGGTATGCGAATGATATTCAGAATGGAAAACCCGTTGCAGGATTCGCTGATGAGTTCCGTGATCTAGTAACACGCATTTTTCCAAGTCCAAGGTAATTGGTATTCAGTAAAAGAATTAAAACGTAAAGGCTTATCCGGTGGATTCCGGATAGGTCTTTTCCAATTTTAAAGATATCGGTGGATCATGACTAACTTTAAATAGGGTGGTTACAATAATCGAATGAACGAAAAACTTTAAGATGGAAATGGGGGTGGGATGGTGAGGTTTTTTAAGGGCGGGAGGAAAATGGATGCAGCATCCTTTCAGGTTACTTCCAAGGATTTTCAGGAACTCCTTAAAAAGTTTAAAGCATCTAATGATTTTCTTACCTTCCAATTCCCGAATGATGATGGCTACACTATTTCCTACTTCAATTCACTGGTTAGTGTACAACAGCTTCATGAACAAGTATTGGCTGTCATGTCGAATCAACCAAAGAAGGATCTTAAGCAATTAAAAGGTGATATTCCGATTGAAGATATGAAATTGACGGCTGATCTAAAAGACATTCAAAGGTTGGTTTTGGCAGGAACAATCATGGTTCAATACAAGCAAGATGATGAAATGTGTTTGTTGATTCCATGTGTTCATAGTGTGAAAAGGCAAATTTCCACACCAGAGTCGGAGTATACGGTCGTTGGGTCCAAGGAGGCATTTGTTGAATCGCTTGATTCGAATTTGAATCTGATTCGTAACCGGTTGCCCACTCCTGATTTGCAGTCCAAGGAATTAAGGGTCGGCAGCATCTCGCAAACAAGGTTAGCGGTACTCTACATAGATGGGGTAGTAAATCAACAGATCGTTAATACAGTCATACAGAGGATAGATGATATAGATTATGATACGATCGTCGATATTTCGTTTGTAAGCCAGATGATCACGGATAATCGAAATTCGATGTTTCCGCAACTGATTGATACGGAGCGGCCTGATCATCTGGCCAGTGTTTTATCGGAAGGGAAAATCGGAATCATGCTGGACGGATCTCCACATGCATTAGTTGGTCCAAACACCATCATTTCGTTCTTTTCATCATTTGAAGATTATTTTCAAATTTGGAATCTCGGCACCTCATTCCGTTTGATTCGGCTTTTCGCAGTGCTGTTTTCCGTTTTATCTTCACCTCTGTATGTTGCCGTTTTAACCTATCATTATCAAGTGATTCCAACGGATTTGCTGCCAATCTTAATTTCATCCAGGGGAGTGATCCCGTTTCCTCCGATCTTGGAAGCCATCTTGCTGGAAGGGACAATTGAATTGCTGAGGGAAGCAGCGGTCAGGCTGCCTGCTAAAGTTGGTTCCACCATTGGTATTGTTGGCGGTATAGTCATCGGTACAGCCGCTGTGGAAGCTGGATTTGTCAGTAATGTCTTACTGATGCTTGTCGCCTTGGCTGCCTTGGCTTCATTTACGGTGCCGATTTACCAAATCAGTAATACCATCCGCCTTATCCGCTTTCCTTTTCTAATTGCAGCCCAGTTATACGGTTTGTTTGGAATGGCTTTATGCAGTGCATTCATTTTAAGTCATTTATTGAAATTGACTTCGCTTGGCAGCCCTTATTTAGACCCGCTTTACCCATTAAGAATTCATGACTTTAAAGACAGTCTCATTCGTCTCCCTTTTTCAAAGCAGAAAAAACGCCCGCAATTTCTGCGGACGGAAAATCCACTAAGGATAAGGAAGGAGACGGAAGAGCGAAACTCCCATAGTGATATTGATGAATAAGGTGTAGAAAGCGGTGAGAAGGTATGGAAGTCAAACCAAATGAAACTAAACTAATATCTCCATTTTTTGTTTTTTTCCTCATGCCCGGCATGCAGATTGGGGTAGGGATATTGGGGTTTGAACGGGTCATAGCGAAAGAGGCTGGTCAAGACGCATGGTTATCTGTACTCATATCAGGGTTGATCGTAAATGTTCTGCTTTGGATGTGTTTCAAGCTTTTAGGCAGGGGTCCCCAAACCCTTGATTTGGTCGCCATCCACAAGGATTTGTTCGGTAAATGGGTCGGAAGTGCTTTCAATGTTTTATTCATCCTCTACTTTATAATGATTTCCGTCATTCTTATCAGGACTTATTTAGAAGTCATTCAGGTTTGGATGTTCCCTGGTGTCAATATCCTGATGCTAATAACCATCATTCTTATTCTCGTCTATAGTTTTGTGGAGGGAGGGTTCAGGGTCATCACCGGTTTTTGCATAATCGGGCTTATTATCGGATCGCCATTATTCCTTTTGAATTATTTCCCATTGAAGTACGCCCACTTTGAAAATTTGGGTCCTTTTCTTGATCATTCCTTTTTGGAAATCATGAAGGCCTGTAAGAAAATGACCCTGAATTACCTTGGTTTTGAATTACTCCTTATTTATTACCCTTTCATTAAAGACCCCGAAAAATCTCAAAAGTGGGCCCATTTAGGGGCAGTGTTTACTATGGCGATATATTTAGTATCCATCATCGTTTCATTAGCCTACTATCATCAAGATCAACTGAAAGATGTAATATGGGCAACCTTGACGTTATGGAAAATTGTTGACCTTCCATTCATTGAAAGGTTCGAATACATAGGGATTTCCGTTTGGCTGTTCATGGTGCTGCCGAATGTTTGCATAGGGGTTTGGGCAGCGAGCAGGGCAGCAAAAAGAGTATTTGGACTAAGGCAAAGAAAGATGTTGATCTTCATTCTGCTGATCATTTTAGTTTCCTGCACTTTCATGGATAACCGCTATAGAATCGATAAGTTTAACACGATAAGTTCGGAAATTGGTTTTTATATCGTTTATTTGTATCTTCCTCTCTTATTCATATGGCAGTCGATTGTCTATAAAGTCAGGGGGCATAAATCGTGAAAATCCGACTTATCTTGATAATATTGGCAGGTTTCTTGATGACGTCCTGCGGCGTGGAAAAACAAATATTAGAAGATATTTTAATTGCTGAAGTCGTAGGTTATGATGATGCCGAAAGCAAAAAAATCAAAGGTACGGTCGTTGTCAGCGTGCCTCAGCATGGGGAGCAAGCAAATCTAGGTAAAGAAGTATATGAAGCGGTCTCCCATGATATAAAGGCAACCCGCCAGCAGAAAAATGCAAAAACGCCATTCCCGATTGTCGGTGGTAGACTGACGGTCATTCTCTATGGTGAAAAATTGGCAGGAAATGGATTGAATGATTATGTCGATACATATAGGCGTGACCCCATGGTGGGAAGGAACTTGTATTTAGCGATCGTTCATGGCAAAGCGGAGGATGTAGTTAAAATGGAGCCGAAGTTGATTAAAACTCCAGGGGTTCAAGCGAAAGAGCTGATCGAACAGAATATAAAGACTAATTTGCCTAATGTGGATCTTCACAGGTATTTATATGCATGTCATGGTAAAGGAATCGACCCGGTCTTGCCCTTATTGGAAACGGCAGGGGATCAAATACGGGTAAAAGGGATCGCCTTGTTTAAAAAGGATCGTTATATTGGCAAATATATTCCTTATGAGGACGGATTTTTATTTAAAGTCCTTACTGAAAACTTTAAGATGGGGAGTTATGAAATTAAGTGGAAGGAAAATGTTTTTACAGATATCAATAACGTAGAGTCACGTGTCCATTATCATATTTCGGATGCAAATCAAGACCCCAAGGTCAGGATTGAAGTGAAATTAAAAGCGAGTCTGCTGGAGGTCCAAGGCTATGACTTGGGCAAAGCGGTCGACCTGAATAAAATAGAGGCCAGGGCCGAGCATGTCATTGGAAAAAAATTAAATGAGATGGTAACCATGCTTCAGGAGAACAATATCGATCCGATTGCAATCGGTAATCATGCTAAAAGTAAAACAAGAAATTTCAATCAGGAACATTGGGAGAAGGCATATCCTTATATTCCAATCGAGGTAGATCTGGATATTGAAATGATTCAAACGGGAATAGCTGAATAAAAGGAGAATATTCTGAAGTTTTTCCCTTTATAATAGGGGTATTGGTGTAATGATCATATCAATGCGGCCAAAGAGGGGGAAAGACATGGACAAAGCATGGTGGAAAGAGGCAGTTGTGTATCAAGTGTATCCAAGGAGTTTTATGGATAGTGATGGAGATGGGATAGGGGATATAAACGGGATTTTGATGAAACTCGATTATTTACAAGAGCTGGGCGTGAACGTGATATGGCTATCCCCTGTTTATCAATCTCCCAATGATGACAATGGGTACGATATCAGTGATTATAAATCGATCATGACTGAATTCGGGACCATGGCTGATTTCGATAGGTTGTTGAAGGCGGTTCATGAACGTGGAATGAAGATCATGATGGACCTGGTGATCAACCATTCTTCTGATGAACATCCGTGGTTCAAGGAATCCCGATCCTCAAAAGATAATCCGAAGCGAGATTATTATATTTGGAAACCTGGAAAGAATGGAAAAGAACCGAATAATTGGGAGTCCATTTTTAAAGGTTCAGCATGGGGATATGATGAAGGGACCGATGAATATTATTTACATTTATTCAGCAGGAAACAACCGGATTTAAACTGGGAGAATCCTAAGCTCCGTGAAGAGATCTATAGCATCATGACTTGGTGGCTGGATAAGGGTGTCGATGGCTTTCGGATGGATGTCATCAATTTCCTTTCAAAAGATCAAAGCTATTCAGATGGATCCGTTCATCATGGGAAACAGTATGGCGATGGAAGCCCCTTTTTCTTGAACGGCCCGCGCATACATGAGTTTTTGCAGGAAATCAATCAACGGGCACTTTCTGGACATGACGTGATCACGGTTGGGGAGATGCCAGGCGTCACACCGGAGGAGGCGCAATTGTTCACAGGTAAAGATCGTGGTGAGCTACATATGGTCTTTCAATTCGAACATATGGATTTGGGGAGCGGGCCGGCAGGGAAATGGAGTAATGACAAGTGGAAGCTTACCGATTTAAAGCGAATTCTCTCCAAGTGGCAGACTGGTTTGGAGGGGGATGGCTGGAACAGTTTATACTGGAACAACCATGATCAGCCCCGGATTGTCTCAAGGTTTGGTGATGATGGAAAGTATCGGATTGAAAGCGCAAAGATGCTTGCAGCTTGCCTTCATATGCTTCAAGGGACACCCTATATATATCAAGGGGAAGAGCTGGGCATGACCAATGTTGCATTTGAGGGCATCGATGATTACCGGGATATCGAAACATTGAATTCATATGAAGAACTCGTCGATTCGCATGGCTGGTCAAAAGAGAGGATGATGTTAGCCATCCACGCCCGAAGCAGGGATAATGCGAGGACACCGATTCAGTGGAATGACTCCCGGAACGCAGGATTCACGAAAGGGACGCCTTGGATTAAGGTTAATCCCAATTTTCCAGAGATTAATGCAGAAAAAGCCTATAATGATCCGAATTCCATTTTTCATTTTTATAAAAAACTTATCCAATTACGAAAGAAACATGAAATCGTCGTTTATGGCCGTTTTGAACTGCTATGGCCGGATGATGAACGAATATTTGCCTACACGAGATCGTTTGAAGAAGAAAAGCTGCTGGTGCTATGTAACTTTAAAGAAGAGGAGGCCTCCTATACTTTGCCTGAAGAACTGCATGCATATTCAGCCACAAGGCTGATAGGCAATTATGATCAGGAAGAAGAAGGAATCTCCAGCAAACCTCTGCGTCCATATGAATGCCGTGTTTATCATTTGAAATGAAAAAAGGACCTGTTCTCCATAGAACAGGTCCTTTGCGCATTATTTTGATTTAAGGTCACATTCCTTCAGGGGAATGATTTTCGTTTTATGCTTGATTTTATAGCCGAGCCATAGGGCGAAAAATAAAACTAAGCCAATGTAGGAAACAAACATTGAATTCCAGTCGATCCCATTGCTGCTGAAAGCTTGATAGCCTTGTCCGATGATAATGATAAGGCAAAGGACAAGTGCGAATATAGGCCCGAATGGGAAGCCTTTTGCCCGGAATGGTAAAGCATTCATATCAAGGCCTTGAGCTGCGTAAGCTTTGCGGAACCGATAATGGGCAATCGCGATCCCGACCCAGGTGACGAATCCTGCCATGCCTGAAGCGTTCAATAACCAGATATAAACGACGCCGTCACCGAAAAATGAAGCTAAGAATGCAACGCAGCCTACTAAAGAAGTCACGATAAGTGCATTCACGGGTACTCCTCTTTTATCTAACTTGCCTAGGAATTTCGGTGCTTTCCCATCACGTGCCAAGTCCCATAGCATACGGGTTGAAGCGTACATGCCAGAGTTACCGGCAGAGAGTACGGATGATAGAATGATCGCGTTCATGATGGATGCAGCAAATGCAAGGCCTGCCCGTTCGAATACAAGCGTGAATGGACTTACGGCAACATCTTCACTCAATAATCGTGAATCGGTAAACGGAATGATCATGCCAATTACAAAAATGGCAAGGATATAGAATAAGATGATGCGCCAGAAAACGGATCTGATCGCTTTTGGGATATTTTTTTCTGGATCCTCACTTTCACCAGCAGTCACTCCAAGCAATTCCGTTCCTTGGAATGAAAAGCCGGCAGCCATAAATACGCCCAGGATCGTAAAGAACCCACCGATAAAGGGACCTTCACCCATTGTGAAATTTGAAAATCCAATTGGGTCTTTCCCACCCATGATCCCGAGAATGATCAGGACACCCGTGATCAAGAAAATGACGACTGTCACGACTTTGATCATGGCAAACCAGAATTCTGCCTCCCCGAAACCTTTTACTGACATATAATTGATAAGAAACATAGTGATTAATGCAATGGCACTCCAGATAATTGAAGGGCTATCCGGGAACCAGAACTTCATAATTAAGACAACGGCTGCCAATTCAGCGGCAATGGTGATTGCCCAGTTATACCAGTAGTTCCAACCAATCGCAAAACCGAAAGACGGATCGACGAATTTGGATGCATAGACACGGAATGAACCGGCCACTGGCATGAACGCTGCCATTTCTGCAAGACTTGTCATTAAGTAATAAACCATGATGCCGATGACTGCGTATGCCACCAAGGCACCGCCGGGACCGGCTGAATGAATGGCACCGCCACTTGCTAAAAATAAACCTGTTCCAATCGTTCCACCTAATGAAATCATCATTAAATGACGCGCTTTCAGGCTCCTTTTCAGTTCAGTAGGGCTTGATGCTGATTGTGAATTTGACAATTGATGTTACACTCCTTTTTATTGGAAGGGAACGAAAAATAAAAAACAGCAGTCGAAAAAGATCGACGGCTGTTTATAATAAACCCGTTTATCCTTCCGAAGATAGCTCCCCACGCTTTTTTGAAAAAGCGTGACAGTGGTGTTCCTGTTCGGTAACACCGCCAGCAAGAATATACATGGAATATACCCTTACTTCGGCAATTTATCCTTTCAAACGGAGTCTTGAATTTTCCAGAATCTCGTCCGTTTTACTTTTATAAGCTGCAGCCTCTAACTCATCGGTAAATGAGGAAGTATTCAATTTTCTAAAATCGTTGCGCCAGCTTGTAAGTGACGTCAGACGATAGTTCTCATGAAATTCATGCAATCGCTAATAGATTGCTAGTAATTGAGTAAACTTTACTATATCAAAATTATAAAATAATCTCATGAATATCGCAATGATTATTTTATGTGGTTATTTTTTCCTAGTTAATGAATGATGGCGGCAAGGAAGAATTCAAATGGCGATATACCAAAATAAAGCATGGAGATCATTAAACGGTCCTTCTTTTTATAAGGGCGTAGTCCAGTTTTACATGTTTGACCAGCTCAGGATTCTCAAATAGGTCCACCGCCATTTTCCCAATCCATTCCAACGGCAGGGAAATGGTCGTGATGTCGAGCATTTCACCCAGGCTATCATTATTGAAACCGAGAATGGCCACATCCTCCGGGACCCTTATACCTGATTTCTTAGCGGTAAGAATGAAGCCAGCCGCCGTGTCATCATTCGTGATGATGATGGCTTCAGGTTTATCCATCATCGAATTCCATTCCTGAAACAATTGTTCACCGTCTTTGATGTGATAACTGCCTTCAAACAGCCATTCCTTATTGTTTATCAGTTGATGTTTACTCATGATATCGGTAAAGGCCTTTGTACGATGGGAACTATTTCTGCTCTTTTTACGGCCGAGGCTGTATCCGATTTTCTTATATCCTTTAGCAATCACGTACTCAAGGGCACAGGAGAAAGCTGCATAATGATCAATGCTGATGGATGAGAATTCAGCCTGGGCCGTATCTTCACATAAAATGATCGGTCCGTATTTTTGATATTCCAAAAGGATTTTCATTTCCGAAATCCTTGAACAAACGATAATGCCATCGAGCTGCTTCATTTGCAGCATATTAAAAGCCTCGATTTCCTTCTCTCTGTCATAATTTGTTTGAAAGATGACGATATGACAGCCAATTGCATTAGCCTGTTTAGTGATTCCGTTAACGATTGCCCCGTAATATGGGTGATTGTTGAAGGGGATGATGATGCCGATAAGATTGGTTTTACCTTTTGAAAGATGAATGGCATTTATGTTTCTCGTATAATTCAAACGATCGATGGCCTCCAAGACGCTCTTTCTTTTATCTGGGCTTACATATGGATGATCATTCAATACACGGGACACTGTTGAGACAGATACACCGGCACATTGAGCTATTTCTTTAATATTTGTCATGGTATCACCGTTTTTTCTTTTTTTATATTGTACAGTATGAAACCCATTTCAGGGCAAGAGAACAGTGTGGGGCTGCTGAAGATTTCTTCAAATAAGGTCTTGTTCTGGTATGGGTTTCATCCTTTAAGATTGTTTTAAGTCTTAGAGGAGGAGGAGACCATGATGTTTCAAACCCTAATCACCCTTTTTGTGCTTTGCGGAATTGAATTGGGATTTGCGTACTTGGCAATTTCCTTGAAAAAATGAGTGGCAATGCACATGGAATGCGTAAAATCCCGCGTTTACTCGTGAATTTTGGCACTTTACTCGTAAAATCAGCGCTATTACCCGTGAATTTCACAATGTTCGAAATAGCCCCCATAGTTTATATTCACCATTAGAACCCCACAATATAAATATAACTTCAGAGTTCGTTTCATGTACGGCATGACCGACTGTCAGGAAGCTCCCCAGTGGAGCTTCCTGACAGTTTTTTACGTGTGCGAAATTCATTGTCCTTTTTGAAATGTTTGAAAAAATAGTTGCACTTTTTTTGTATATTTGTGTATAGTATGAAATAAGTTGTATAGAGGAAACTTTTTAGCATTTACGACAATGTAAAAATTTTTACACTTATTTTTGCGCATGGCAAACTATTTTAGAAAGAGGAAAAAGGGAGGGAGTATGGATGGGCTTTCTGAAATCCATTTGGAGCGTGATTGCTGCATTGCTGATTTTAACGGGGTGTGGCAATGATACGGTTGAAAGTGATAAAGGCAATGGTAAGCTGAATATCGTTGCAACAACGGGAATGATTGGAGATTTGGTTGAGAATATCGGCGGTAAACATGTCGAGGTCACAAGTTTAATGGGTCCGGGAGTCGACCCCCATCTATATAAAGCGACACAGGGTGATGTTAAGACACTGGATTCGGCTGATATGATTTTTTATAACGGTGTGCATCTTGAAGGGAAAATGACGGGTATATTTGAAATGATGAGCAAGGATAAACCGACGATTGCCGTAACGGAGGCCTTCAAGGAGAACCAACTTCGCAAAGTGAGTGCATCGGAACATGATCCCCACGTATGGTTTGATGTAAAGCTTTGGATCGTTGCGGCGGAGGCAGTGGAGAAAGAATTGATTGCCAATGATCCGGACCATGAAGCAGAGTTTCGCGAAAATTATGAAGAGTACGCTCTGCAATTGGAGGAACTTGATAAATATGTTCAATACGAAATTAATAAAATACCAAAAGATCAGCGGGTGCTCGTTACAGCACATGATGCTTTTGGATACTACGGTCAGTCATACGGCCTGGACGTAAGAGGGCTCCAAGGGATCAATACATTATCGGAATATGGATCAAAAGATGTGACGGATATGCGGAACTATCTTGTGAAGAACAAAATTAAAGCGATTTTCATTGAGTCAAGCGTACCAAGGAAGGCCATCGAGGCTGTCATTCAAGGCGCAGGTAAGCAGGGTCACAACGTGGAAATCGGCGGTGAATTGTTCTCGGATGCCATGGGTGAAAAAGGGACGGAAGAAGGAACGTATATCGGAATGGTCCGTCATAATACCGATACAATCGTCCGTGCTTTGAAATAAGGGGGAGAAACTATGAATCTAGCAGCTTTGAAGGTCGAGAGTTTAACGATTGCTTATCACAAGAAGCCTGTTATCGAAGATGTCTCATTTGAGGTGCCGGAAGGGAATTTAATCGGGATCATTGGCCCCAATGGAGCAGGGAAGTCGACATTGATAAAGGGGATACTCGAATTGATCCCCAAAATATCAGGGCAAATAACAATAAGGGGTTCTACTTATAAATCGATGAGGAAGAGTATCGGCTATGTACCACAACGGGAGTCAGTGGATTGGGATTTTCCGACCAACGCACTCGATGTCGTGATGATGGGCAGATATGGTCATCTCGGATGGTTGAAGCGACCAGGTAAGTCCGAAAGGCAGAAGGGGATGGAGTGCCTGGAAAAGGTAGGGATGTCTGAATATGCTAACCGCCAGATCAGCCAGCTATCAGGTGGACAGCAGCAACGGATATTCCTGGCCCGTGCATTGGCACAGGAAGCGGATATTTATTTTATGGATGAACCGTTCGTAGGGGTGGATGCCGCAACTGAGAAAGCAATCATACAATTGCTGATGGAATTGAAGGAAAAAGGCAAAACCGTTCTAGTTGTGCACCATGATCTATCGACCGTGAAGGAATATTTCGACTGGACGATGTTATTGAATAAAAAGGTGATGAAAATAGGTCCGACGGAGGAAGTATTCATTCCAGAACACTTACAGGCAACATATGGAGGCCGTTTAGCGATACTATCAGACACGAAATCCGGCCTTTTATTAAAATGAGGTGTACATGATGAACATGCTGGATATTATTACTGATCCAAATACAAGCTGGATATTGCTTGGCACGATGTTCCTCGGATTAAGCAGCGGGGTCATCGGCAGTTTTGCCTACCTCAGAAAGCAGTCTTTGCTTGGCGATACGCTCGCACATGCAGCGTTACCCGGTATCTGTGTCGCCTTCATTTTAACTGGAGTGAAATCCACTTCTTATTTTCTAATAGGTGCGGCCCTGGCTGGCTTAGTTGCTGTCTTCTTGATCAGTGTGCTTACGAGATACAGTAAGATCAAGCAGGATGCGGCCTTGGGAATTGTCTTATCTTCCTTCTTTGGCTTCGGAATTATCATGCTTACACAGATTCAGCAGAGTGAGTATGGAAACCAAAGTGGATTGGATACCTTTTTATTCGGGCAGACGGCGTCAATGGTCATGTCCGATGTATATATGATGATGACTGTTTCCTTTATTCTCATTTTCACTTGTACCGTATTTTTTAAAGAATTCAAATTACTGTCTTTCGACCCTGGGTTTGCTAAGGGGATGGGATTGCCGGTTGTTTTTCTGGATTATTTCATCATGATGCTGATCGTGGCAGCTGTGGTGATCGGTATCCAGGCTGTAGGTGTCGTATTGATGGCATCTTTACTGATCACGCCTGCGGTTTCTGCGAGGTATTGGACTGAGCGGCTTCATATCATGGTCATCCTGTCTGGCATATTCGGAATGTTGAGCGGGGTGTCTGGAACGTTGATCAGTACATCGGTCAATGATTTGCCAACAGGACCGTTAATTGTCTTATCCGCGACAGTATGGTTTTTCTTTTCCTTGCTTTTTGCACCTAAACGAGGAGTGCTTTCATCTATATGGAGAAGGGGATCGACGAAAAAGAAATATTCTCTCGAACAGAATAGAAGGAAAGGGAGCCACTCATCATGAATGATTTTTGGATTATTTTAGTCGGGGCATTGGTGGCGGGTGCTTGCAGTGTATTGGGATGTTTTTTGATAGTCAGGAAAATGACGTTGATTGGGGATGCCATCAGTCATTCCATTTTGCCTGGAATCGTATTGGCATTTTTAATAACCGGGACTCGTGACTCTGTTCCGATGCTGATAGGGGCAGCTGCGCTCGGCTTGCTCACCGTATTCTTGATCCAGCTTTTCCAATCGTCGGGCGTTCAATCTGACGCAGCGATCGGGATTGTATTCACTTCCCTTTTTGCAACGGGGATCGTACTCGTGAGCTTGTATACGCAACAAATAGATTTTGACCTGGAACATGTCCTTTATGGCGAAATAGCCTATACTCCCTGGAACACGATGACAATCGCGGGAATCGAAGCTGGACCAAAAGCTGTTTGGATTGTCGGCAGTTGCTTTATCCTGAACCTCATACTGATCTTCCTTTTCTTCAAACAGTTTAAACTCGTGTCATTTGATCCATTACTTGCGGCTGCAATGGGAATTCCTGTACTGTTCTTTCATTACTTATTGATGAGCCTCATTTCACTGACAACTGTAGCTTCTTTTGATAGCGTAGGTTCCATTTTAGTAGTTGGAATGCTCATCATACCCGCGGCGACGGCTTATCTGCTGTCAGACCGTTTAAGCCGTATGATATGGATCAGTATCGGGGTCGGGGTGCTAAGTTCCGTCATCGGCTACTTTTCAGCCACCATTTTGGATGCCTCGATCTCAGGTTGCATGGTGGGATCGGCCGCCATATTATTCGGATTGGCCTTTTTCTTTTCCCCAAGCCATGGATTGATCAGCAGATTGCTGAAACGAAGAAAATCAAAGGAATCACATGCATAGTTCCCCCTGTCCCCTACGGGCTTCATGGAAATAACTCCAAGAAGCCTTTAAACAATTCTTCGATATAGTTGTGATTTTATTTGTTTAAAGTATAATGAATAAGTGTATTTATAGATGTATCGCAGGAGCCTTTTTAAGGGAGAGTTAAGTATGGAAGAACAAAATAAATTTTCATCTCGAATAGATTTTTCTTTGGTCACAATATTGCTGTTATTATGCGTTGGAAGTTGCTTAGCAATCTATAGTGCCCAAACGACTGGACAGTACGCTGAAAACTTCTTAATTAAACAAATTTTTTGGTATATAGTGGGGGTTGGAATCGTATTAGGGTTCATCACACTGGATTCGGACCAACTGAAAAAAATTTCTTGGTACGCCTATGGATTCGGATTGTTTTTGCTATTTTTGCTGATCATTATGCCAGATAGTATCGTACCTAATATAAATGGTGCAAGAAGCTGGTTCAAAATTCCGGGTGTCGGTTCGATTCAGCCATCGGAATTCATGAAGGTTTTCCTGATTTTGGCTCTAGCCAATGTCATATCGAACCACCATCTCAAAAACACGCTGAAAACGATCCAAACGGATATCTGGCTGCTTATTAAAATCGGTCTTGTGACCGGTGCCCCCTTAATGTTAATCATGCAACAGCCGGATTTGGGTACCGCGCTTGTCATCCTGTCCATCATGCTCGGAATGATTTTCATTTCAGGGGTAACATGGAAGATCCTGCTGCCGATCGTTTCGGGAGGAATTGTCGTCGCTTCAACGGTCCTGTATTTTGTACTTTGGAAGCCGGAGATCCTGGAAAAATATCTAGGGGTAAAATCGTATCAATTCGGCCGTATCTATTCTTGGCTGGATCCATATAATTATGCCAGCTCCGAAGGGTATCACTTAACCAGATCATTACTGGCCATCGGCTCCGGCCAGACCACAGGTAAGGGAATCGGTTCGAGGGAAGTGTATTTGCCTGAGAGCCATTCGGATTTCATTTTCAGCATCATCGGTGAAGAATTCGGCTTCATCGGATCAAGCATCATTATTTCCTTGTTTTTCCTTCTGATTTATCATATTACAAAAACGGGAATGGACACGAAAAATAACTTCTATACATATATCTGTGTTGGTGTTATAAGCATGTTGACGTTCCACGTCTTTCAAAATATCGGCATGACGGTAGGGCTTTTGCCGATTACGGGGATTCCGCTTCCATTCATCAGTTATGGAGGAAGCTCGCTAATGGGGAACATGATGGCCATGGGCTTAATATTCAGCATTCGGTATCACTATAAGAAGTATATGTTTTCAACGGATATCTAAAAATAAAGCCGGCCCCCCATGGGCCGGCTTTACTTGTAGCACAAAAACAAAAGGAGCAGAATTCACCCCCCTCAATGTTCGCTTATTGAATGTTCATTCCAGATGGAAATTGATTTTTATAACCGGAAAATTGTTGATACGATTGGTTTAAGCTTGTTGCTTGCGCCTTTTCTAAACTATACCAGCCTTTTTCGAACATAATGTTATAGAGTTCTCGCTGCATTTCCTGGTTTTCTTTGGAAACGGAGAAAATGTCTTGGAATAATGATTGGTTACTCATCTCATGCAGGGCAACGGAAAGGGAGTTGCAAAAGTACTTTTCAGTTGTGAGCATATCATTTATAAAATCCCTGTCATTCATTTGCGGTGTCTTTGCCACGGGAGATTCAGGATTTTGGACTTTGTTTTCATTGGGCATCAGGAACACTCCTTTACTGGTATTGTTGTTGAACCTGGTTTTGGTCCGGGTTCAAATGTTTCAAAATGGTATCGTAATGGCGCTGATGCATGAGTCCGCACCGATTTAACGCATCAATGATTTGCGGGTCCTTGCACTGTGTGGCAAAAAAATGTGCTTTTTTAACCGCATTAAGATTCCAGGCAAGCATATCGGTTAAGTATAGGCTATCTTTCACCGAAACCATTTCCGGCGGCTGTTTCATAAAGCCGGTGGATTGCTGTTGGCTATTAAACGAATTTTGCTGTTCCATCATTCTACCTCCTTACGTGTTCTTTAAACGAGCTTAATTTTCCCTTCATGATTTTTTTTATTCTTGATTCTAAATATCTGAAAAATGAATTAAATGGTAAAGTAATCTTGTGCATCTATTTTCCAAAATGATTTGGAGGGAAATGCAGATGGAAAGAATTTTGAAAAATCTATTCCTTTTTTTATCCAAGAATAAAGGCATGACAAAGGCAGCGAAAAAATACGGGCTGCGGTTTGGGGCATCTCGTTTCGTGGCAGGGGAATCCTTGGATATGGCATGTGAAGTGATTGCAGATCTTAACCGGAAAGGGCTTGCTGTCACCATCGATTATTTAGGTGAATTCATTGAGGATGAACAAGAAGCAAGGAAGATGGCAGATGAGTGCATCGAAGCGATCCGCATGATCGGCACAAATGAACTGGATTCACAGTTATCACTGAAGCTGACCTCGATGGGCCTGGATGTATCCGAACGAGTAGTAATGAATAACATGCGGAGGATATTAGATGAAGCTAAAGCCCATCGTGTTTTCGTGACGCTTGATATGGAAGATTTTCCGCGCTGTCAGCCGACTTTGGATGTATTCAAAAACCTTAAGTCTGAATATAATGAATTGGGGACTGTCATCCAAGCATATCTGTATCGGACTGAGAAGGATATCGAGGAATTGGATGCATACCAGCCGAATCTAAGACTGGTTAAAGGAGCTTATAAAGAACCGAGGGAAGTGGCCTTTCCCGAGAAAAAAGATGTGGATGAGAATTTCAAGAAAATCATCAAGAAGCATATGCAAAATGGCCATTACACAGCCGTTGCCACACATGATGATAAAATCATTGATTATACGAGGGACTTGGTCAAAGATCAGGGAATTCCCCTGGATCGTTTTGAATTTCAAATGTTATATGGCATCCGCACTGAAAAGCAGCTTGAACTTGCTAAAGAAGGATATAAGGTAAGGGTGTATGTTCCATATGGGACGGATTGGTATGGATATTTCATGCGCCGCCTTGCGGAGAGACCGGCCAATATTGCTTTCGTTTTAAAAGGCCTATTCAAGAAATAGATGCGAGAGCCGCCCCGGAAAAGAGACGGCTGCTCAAATTAAGAAGGATTATCTTTTGAACTGATTGTTCTGGCTGTTCACTTTATTGATTCCATGTTGACGTTCGGCGCCAGGTCCGGCATTGCCTTTAACGCTTGCTGCGCTCACGGCTGCTTTAGAAGGATTATCTTTACGCTTCATTATATAAGTCACCTCCTGCCTGGTTATTTTTAGCTGAATGGAGGAGAAATAACCTAAAGAACCCGGAGAAAAAAATATTTTTTTCCTGTTTAATCATTGCGGAATTTCCAAATATATTCTATATTAGTAATAAGAAAAAATATTCAAATTTTTTTGAATTAAAAATGAATGAGCATTCATTCAATAAAATGCGTAAGGGGGATATAAACTTGGTTCGACAAATACGAAAGGCTGCTGTTCTAGGGTCAGGAGTTATGGGATCAGGGATTGCTGCACACCTTGCTAACATCGGCATTCCGACTTTACTATTGGATATTGTACCTCGTGACCTCACTGAGGATGAAAAGAAAAAGGGACTGACATTAGATAATAAACAAGTACGTAACCGCATCAGCCAAACTGCGATTACGAAACTTTTAAAACAGAAACCAGCTCCGCTTTCGGTTAAGGGGAACATTGCGTTGATCGAGGCGGGAAACCTGGAAGATGATATAAGTCGTTTAAAGGATGTCGATTGGATCATCGAAGTGGTCGTTGAGAAGCTTGAGGTTAAGCAAAGTGTGTTTGCCCAGGTTGATCAGCATCGTAAACCGGGAAGCATCGTTTCATCGAATACATCCGGAATTTCAATCGAAGCGATGGCAGAAGGCCGTTCGGAGGATTTTCAAAAGCACTTCCTGGGAACCCACTTCTTCAATCCGCCGCGTTATCTTAAATTGTTGGAGATCATCCCTACTAAAGCAACTTCACCAGAAGTGCTCGGATTCATGAAACGATTCGGCGAAGATGTACTGGGAAAAGGTGTCGTCGAAGCCAAGGATACCCCTAACTTCATCGCAAACCGCATTGGAACTTATGGATTATTGGTCACTTTGCGTGAAATGCAAAAAGGCGGATACAGTGTTGGTGAGGTCGATTCGGTTACAGGTCCGTTGATTGGGAGGGCTACTAGCGCTACTTTCCGGACACTTGATGTAGTTGGATTGGATACCTTTGCACATGTTGCCAGAAACGTATATGACCAGGTTGATGGAGAAGAAAAAGAGGTTTTCAAAATACCTGATTTCATGAATGAAATGCTTAAAAATGGGTGGCTTGGAAGCAAGTCAGGCCAAGGTTTTTTCTTGAAAAAAGGCAAGGAAATCCTTGAACTGAATCCCGAAACCCTTGAATATGCTGCACGAAAACGATTAAAAACCTCTTCCATCGAAATGGCTAAGCAGGCCAAGGGCTTGGAAAATAAAATGAAATCGCTTGTTTATAGCGAAGACCGTGCCGGCCAATTACTTTGGAATGTTCTGAATCCGGCACTTGTGTATTCTGCCCAGCTGCTTGGGGACATCGCGGATGACATTGTGGCGATCGATCAAGCGATGAAATGGGGCTTCGGATGGTCCACAGGTCCCTTTGAAACCTGGGATGCGATAGGGATAGAAAAATCGGTAGCCCGAATGGAAGCGGAAGGCATCGCCGTTCCGCAATGGGTGAAGGATATGCTCGCTAAAGGCTTCACTTCTTTCTATAAAGAAGAAAATGGCATTGTTCACTATTATGATGATGGTGAATATAAAGAACTTGTCGAAAATCCTAAAGTGATCAATCTTAAAGCGATCAAGAAGCAAAAAGGCGTAATCAAGAAAAACAGTGGTGCAAGCCTGATGGATATTGGCGATGGTGTGGCTCTTCTTGAATTCACTTCACCGAATAATGCAATCGGTCTGGATATCATACAAATGATCAATGCGGCGGTCGACGAAGCGGAAGCGAATTTTAAAGGCCTGGTCATCGGAAACCAAGGAAAGAATTTCTGTGTAGGCGCCAATATTGCAATGATGCTGATGGAAGCGCAGGATGACAATATTCTTGAACTCGATATGGTCATCAGCCAATTCCAAAAGGCGATGCTAAAAATTAAGTACAGTGCAGTTCCCGTAGTGGTTGCCCCGTTTAATATGACACTTGGCGGGGGTGCAGAAGTGTCACTTCCGGCAGCGCGCATCCAGGCAACGACTGAAACATATATGGGATTAGTGGAAGCTGGCGTAGGGTTGATCCCAGGCGGCGGCGGGACTAAAGAACTTTATGTGAAGACGTTGAAGAATATGCCGAAGGGCGTTGACTTCGACTTACAGAAAGTGGCCAACCAAGTATTTGAAGCGGTCGCCATGGCAAAAGTTTCGACATCAGCCGAGGAAGCGAGAGAGAATAATTTCCTTAATATAGCTGATGGAATAAGCGTGAATGCGGATCATCAGCTATATGATGCGAAACAGGCGGTACTTTCCATGCATGAACAAGGTTATACCGCTCCAGCCCGCACAAAGATTCCTGTCGTAGGTGAAACTGGATATGCCACACTCCTATTAGGGGCGGAATCCATGCGCCTTTCAGGATTCTTATCAGATCATGACCTTGTCATAGCCAAAGAGCTTGCATACGTCCTGGCAGGAGGAAAACTCCCATTTGGCACGGAAGTAGATGAACAGTATATCTTGAACCTAGAAAAGCAGGCATTCCTAAAACTGATTTCGACTCCGAAATCCCAGGCAAGGATGCAGCACATGCTTGTTAAAGGTAAACCGCTCCGTAATTGATGAATAGATGATATGGCAAAAAACGAAGATTAATAGATCGATAGCTTAAAAATGAGTAAGGGGGATCCTCATGAAAGAAGCGGTAATAGTAGCTGGAGCAAGGACTCCGGTAGGAAGAGCGAAAAAAGGTTCTCTTGCTAGTGTACGTCCTGATGATTTAGGGGCTCTTGTTGTAAAGGAAACGTTAAAGCGGGCAGGGGATTATGAAGGCACCATAGATGACCTGATTATCGGTTGTGCAATGCCTGAAGCGGAGCAAGGATTGAACATGGCGCGTAACATTGGGGCATTGGCAGGATTGCCTTATTCAGTACCGGCCATAACGATTAATCGTTACTGTTCAAGCGGGTTGCAAAGTATCGCTTATGGAGCGGAAAGAATCATGCTCGGCCAAAGTGATACAGTCATTGCAGGCGGAGCGGAGTCCATGAGCCTTTTGCCTATGATGGGCCATGTAACACGTCCGAACGCGAGGCTTGCGGAAACGGCACCGGAGTATTATATGGGCATGGGTCACACTGCTGAAGCCGTTGCAAAAAAATACGGCATTTCCCGTGAAGATCAAGATGCATTTTCTGTTAGAAGTCATCAAAAGGCTGCTAAGGCCATTGCAGAAGGAAAGTTTTCCGATGAGATCGTACCGGTTGAAGTGACCCTCCGTTCAGTGGGACCAGATCTTAAATTAAAGGAAAAGTCATTTGCTTTTACACAGGATGAGGGCGTTCGTCCAGGTACGACTGCTGAAGTGTTGAAAAAACTGAGACCTGCATTCTCTGTTACAGGATCCGTAACAGCAGGGAATTCATCACAAACGAGTGATGGTGCAGCCGCTGTCATGGTCATGGATAGGGAAAAGGCCTCTTCATTAGGGATGAAACCGATGGGTAAGTTCCTTTCCTTTGCTGTAGCAGGAGTACCGCCTGAAATTATGGGCATCGGACCGATTGCAGCCATTCCTAAGGCTTTGAAACTGGCAGGTCTTGAGTTATCGGATATTGGTCTATTTGAATTGAATGAAGCCTTTGCTTCCCAATCCATCCAAATCATTCGTGAGCTCGGATTGAATGAAGAGATTGTCAATGTAAATGGCGGAGCAATCGCTTTAGGCCATCCACTAGGATGTTCGGGAGCAAAATTGACATTAAGCCTGCTTCATGAAATGAAGCGCAGAAACCAACAGTTCGGAGTCGTGACAATGTGCATCGGCGGCGGAATGGGTGCTGCTGGAGTATTTGAATTATTGGCGTAATCCCACGCCTACCGGAATCTCATGCTTCCGGCGGGCTTACCATCTTAAATACTTAGGAGGAAATAACATGTCAAATCAAACTACAGGTAACCTCATTAAAGGCGGAGCCTTTTTAGTGGAAGATATTACGTATGATCAAGTGTTTACACCGGAAGATTATTCTGATGAGCATAAAATGATCGCCAAGACTGCGGAAGATTTCGTAGTGAATGAAATTCTGCCGCAGGTTGAACATTTAGAAAACCATGAATTTGACCGTTCCGTTAAATTACTGAAGCATGCAGGAGAAATTGGTTTACTTGGTGCTGATGTTCCTGAGGAATACAGCGGATTGGGTCTTGATAAAATCAGTTCGGCATTGATCACGGAAAAAATGGCGCTTGCAGGCGGGTTCGGAATTACACATGGTGCACATGTAGGTATCGGATCTTTGCCGATCGTATTATTCGGGAATGAAGAACAAAAGAAAAAATACCTCCCTTTACTGGCGACAGGTGAGAAGATTGCTGCGTATGCCTTAACGGAACCAAGCTCAGGTTCAGATGCCTTGGGAGCAAAAACGACGGCGAAATTGAATTCGGAAGGAACACACTATATTTTAAACGGTGAAAAACAATGGATTACAAATGCAGGTTTTGCAGATGTCTTCTGTGTATACGCCAAAATCGACGGCGAACAATTCTCGGCTTTCATTGTTGAGCGTGATTATAAAGGCGTATCAACTGGCGCTGAAGAAAAGAAAATGGGAATCAAAAGCTCATCAACACGTACATTAATACTTGAAGACGTACATGTACCAGTCGAAAACCTTTTGGGTGTAGCCGGAAAAGGGCATGTCATCGCTTTCAATATCCTGAATATCGGCCGCTATAAATTAGGCGTTGGTGCGGTCGGCGGATCTAAACGTGCCCTTGAGATTACAGCTGCTTATACGAATCAACGTCAACAGTTCAAAACGAAAATTTCCGATTTTAACTTGACGAAAGAAAAACTTGCAACAATGGCCGCTAAAATTTATGCTGCAGAAAGCTCTGTATATCGCACCGTTGGCCTTTATGATCAAAGACAAAGCAAATTGACGGATGAGCAAGTGAAAGATGGGAAATCAATGGCGGCCGCAGTTGCTGAATATGCCATTGAGTGTTCATTGAATAAATTCTTCGCTTCCGAAGTATTGGATTATGTTACGGACGAAGGCGTACAGCTTCATGGCGGTTATGGTTTCATGCAGGAGTATGAAATTGAAAAAGCATATCGCGATTCCCGTATTAACCGGATCTTTGAAGGTACAAATGAAATCAACCGACTGCTTGTCCCGGGAACTTTTCTGAAGAAAGCACTTAAAGGGGAATTGCCGCTTCTTCAAAAAGCCCAAGGCTTGCAAGAGGAATTAATGATGATGATGCCGGAAGAGCCTGGCGATGAGCCACTGGCACAAGAAAAGATGCTTGTTAGGAACGCTAAGAAAATCGGTATTTTGGCAGCTGGCCTAGCGGCACAGAAATACGGCAAAACTCTTGATCAAGAACAAGAAATCCTCTCAAACATTGCCGATATCGTATCCCTTGCCTATGCAGCTGAATCCGTGGTATTGCGTACGGAAAAAGCTATTGCAGCTACAGGCCTGGAGAAGAACAAACAAAAAGTGCTTTACACTGAAATCTTCGTTCAGGAAGCTTTCAATGAAATAGAACAGCATGCAAAAGAAACGTTAATTGCGGTGGAAACAGGCGATACTCTTCGAATCATGCTTTCGTCGCTCCGCAAGCTGACAAGACACAATCCGATCAATGTCATTGCGAAAAAACGTGAAGCCTCCGTAAAGGTGATCGAAGCGGAAAAATATGCTCTATAAGCAATGAATCAGAATCTGTAAAGGGAATGCCCGTAAAGGCATTCCCTTTATTTCCTTTGATGAAATCGCAACGGAAATTCAAAAGATATTTCGTTGTATTGCGTGCTGAAAACGGGTATTCTATTGATAGGTGGTGAAATGATGGGCTTAACATTATATTGGTACCCAAAATGCGGCACATGCCGTAACGCGAAGAAGTGGCTTGATAATCATGAACTGCAATATGAAGCGATCCATATAGCTGAAAATCCGCCTTCGCGAACAGAAATAGAAAAACTATATAAAATCAGCAATTTGGAATTGAAGAAGTTCTTCAATACTAGCGGTCAAAAATATCGGGAGCTGGGCTTAAAGGATAAGCTGAAAGAAGCTACTGAAGCAGAGATGCTTGATATATTGTCCACGGATGGCATGCTTCTGAAAAGGCCGATTGTTACAGATGGCACTAAAGTGACGGTAGGTTTCAAAGAAGAGCAATTCGAACAGGTTTGGAACTGAAATTTCACAAAATATTTGGTTAATTCCTTACTTAAACACACTATCTACCTTATAATGAAATAGATAAATAAGATGTACATATGGAGGGTTAATAATGACGACAACACCAAAAGAACTTCGTTACACTAAAGAACATGAATGGGTCAAAACGGAAGATGGAACAGTGCGCATTGGGATTACAGCTTTCGCACAGTCCGAGCTTGGGGACATCGTATTCGTTGAGCTTCCGGAAATCGGCGATGAATTGAAAGCGAACGAACCATTTGGAAGTGTTGAATCCGTTAAGACCGTTTCTGAGCTTTATGCACCTATCAGTGGCAAGGTTGTTGAAGTAAACGAAGATTTAAGTGACAACCCTGAATATGTAAATGAGTCTCCTTATGAAAAGGCATGGATGGTCGTGCTTGAACCATCTAATAGCAATGATATTGAAAACTTGATGAGCGCCGAAGAGTATGAGAGTTTAATCAACGGTTAAAAAGAAGGAGAGGGGGGACTGAATAGGCCTGCTCTCTTTTTCATTTTATACAGCGGCAGTTGCGCACATAATTCATGAGATGGAGTGATGACATGGAGTGGGGCGAATTCGATAAAGTGATCATTGTAGAAGGCAGTTCCGATAGAAGAAAAGTTGCCTCCGTTTTAAATGAAGATGTGGAAATAAGATGTACAAATGGGACCATATCATTAACTAAGCTGGATGAATTAGTGGATGAATTGATGGATCGTGATGTTTATCTCCTTTTTGACGCAGATGAATCAGGAGAAAAGCTGCGGAAGCAGTTCCGAAGGGAAATGCCGGAAGCGAACCACCTGTATATTAATAAAATGTACAAAGAAGTGGAAAGCTCACCCGAACATCATATCGCAACTGTGCTACTATCTGCCAATATGAATGTGAAAATGAAATTTTTAAGTCAAAGGGTGAACGACTAATTGATGCAGGAATGGAAAGAAGAAGAGTGTAAGCTTGCTGTTGAAAATGGGGAAACCTTTTGCTTATATTTATATACGCCTTTATGCGGCACTTGTCAGGTCGCCTCCAAGATGCTGACGATATCCTTGGAG
Source organism: Peribacillus sp. NPDC056705 (assembly GCF_043656335.1). Lineage (NCBI taxonomy): Bacteria > Bacillati > Bacillota > Bacilli > Caryophanales > Bacillaceae > Peribacillus > Peribacillus sp. NPDC056705. Next base: position 396,178 of record NZ_JBHTYI010000001.1, read on the forward strand.
CTGTTCCCGGAATTGAAGGCAGGCAAAATGAATATGAACTATGTCCAAGCAATTGCCGAATCATATGAAATCGAAAGTGTGCCCTGTTTATTGCTTTTCAAAAAAGGAAAGCTGCACAAAAAAATATATGCCTTTCAATCCGTTCCTTATTTGTACGGATTGCTTAAGGAAATCAGCTAAGAAACCAATCAGAGCCGTGGTTGGTTTCTTTGTTGCGGACATTTGAATTAAACAAAGAATATTCTAACAATTAATTGACTGATTTATTCTAAAATGATATATTTTGAATTAAGTAATGGCAGAATTTAATAGTTCTTATCAAGAGTGGCGGAGGGACTGGCCCGACGAAGCCCGGCAACCGGTATAATTTTATATACGGTGCTAATTCCAGCAGAGTGTTGGCTCTGGTAGATGAGGTGTGTTCTTGAGACCTCTTCTTGTTGAAGTGGTTTTTTTGTTTATAAAAGGCCAGATATCATATAATTCCAACTAAATCCATAGAAAAAGGTGAAACCATATGTCAGGGAAAAAGTTGCGTTTCGAAACATTGAGTGTTCATGGCGGTCTGCAAACTGATGAAACAGGTGCCCGTGCAGTTCCTATCTACCAAAGCAATGCATACTTGTTCAAAGACACCGACCATGCAGCGAATTTATTTGGCCTAAAGGAGAATGGCTATATATATACACGGCTTCATAATCCCACGGTCAGCGTTTTTGAGGAAAGAATGGCCTTATTGGAAGGTGGCATCGGCGGATTGGCAACAGCAAGCGGAATGGCTGCCATCTCACTTTCAATCCTGAACATTGCCGCTGCAGGTGATGAGATTGTTTCAGCCTCTACATTATATGGCGGTACGTATAACCTTTTTGAAAATACTCTTCCTAAATATGGAATCAAAGTGAAGTTCGTTTCTCCCGATGATCCTGAAAATTTCAAAAGGGCGATTACGCCAAGAACTAAAGCCATTTTTGCCGAAACGATCGGTAATCCAAGTTTGAGGGTGCTTGATATTGAAGCGGTGGCGAAAATCGCCCATGAAGCCGGCATACCTTTAATCATTGATAATACCTTTGCAACACCATATCTTTGCAGACCAATTGATTTTGGCGCGGACATCGTCATCCATTCCGCTACAAAATGGCTTCTGGGAAATGGAACGACACTAGGCGGTGTCATCGTGGATGGAGGGAAGTTCGATTGGAACTCGCCAAACTACCCTGGCTTCACGGAGCCTGACCCAAGTTACGACGGTCTGGTATACGCCGAGGCAGTTGGACCTGCCGCATTCATAACGAAAGCCCGAGTCCAGTTACTTCGTGATTTAGGCCCTGCGCTAAGTGCCCAAAGTGCATTCCAGTTTACGCTTGGACTTGAAACGCTGCATGTAAGGATGAAAGAGCATCTATCAAACACCAAGTCTGTCATTGAATATTTAAAAAACCATCCTGCCGTGACTTGGGTTTCGCATCCTGGTGATGAGGATCATCCCGATAAGGCCCTTGCGGATAAATATTTGCCTAAGGGAGCTGGATCTGTCGTGACTTTTGGAATACAAGGTAATCGCGAAGCTGGGGCAAAACTTATCAATTCGGTGGAATTATGGTCCCATGTGGCGAATGTAGGGGATGCGAAGAGCTTGATCATCCACCCAGCCAGTACGACCCATCAACAATTGAATGAGGCGGGTCTTGCGAAAGCGGGTGTAAGTGCCGATCAAGTCCGTTTATCAATTGGGATTGAAAATGTAGACGACTTAATAGAAGATTTAGAGCAGGCAATTGAAAAAGCGACGAATATCGTCTCCTTGACTTCCAAAACGCTTTAAGCAAAGTTCCTGTTCATCCTTGAACTAGAAATAATATACATTGCGCTCCTTTTTTATCTATGATAAAATTTCTCCATACTAAAGAACTTAATGATGTACAAATATTCTATATATTAGCTCTTATCAAGAGAGGTGGAGGGATGTGCCCGATGAAACCCGGCAACCGACAAGGAGATTTCCTTGGAAAGGTGCCAATTCACACAAAGTTTAATTACTTTGGAAGATGAGAGAAAGGCCTGTTTCTTCACCTGCCTTTCTGCTCATGCAGAAAGGTTTTTTCTGTTTTAATGGGGAAAACATGTGCATGATATGAGAAACAGACTAATAATGTAAAGAAATCAACTAAGTTCATAGGTTTTATTGGATAAAAGAGGTGAGGATTAATGATTACATTGACGAAAGTCAGTAAGCTGTTCCGAACAGGAAAAGGAAACAGTGAGACGATCAAGGCTGTAAATAATGTGAATGTTGAAATAAATAAAGGCGAGATTTTCGGTATCATCGGTTACAGTGGAGCGGGGAAAAGTACTTTGATCAGAATGCTCAATGGATTGGAAACTCCTACAGAGGGATCCGTTGTGGTGGCTGAGAAGGAAATTTCAAAAATTAAAGGGGCTCAGCTCCGTAAGGCCCGTCAAGAAATCAGCATGATTTTCCAACATTTCAATCTATTATGGTCAAGGACCGTTCAGGAAAATATTTCTTTCCCATTGGAAATTGCAGGAGTTTCTAAAACTGAACGAACCAAGCGTGTGAACGAGTTGATCAAGTTAGTCGGACTGGAAGGCAGGGAAAAGGCCTATCCTTCACAATTAAGCGGAGGGCAAAAGCAAAGGGTGGGAATAGCCAGGGCTCTGGCAAATGACCCTAAAGTGCTGCTGTGTGATGAAGCGACATCTGCCTTGGATCCACAGACTACCGACTCCATACTCGAATTGCTTGTTGACATCAATCAGCGCCTAGGATTGACGATCGTCTTGATAACACATGAAATGCATGTAATACGTAAAATCTGTCATCGCGTCGCCGTGATGGAAAACGGGCAAGTTGTTGAACAGGGTCCTGTCCTGGATGTTTTCAAGAATCCTAAAGAACAAATGACAAAGCGTTTCGTGCAGCAGGTAACTGAACCAGAAGAAACGAAAGAAACGATGGACCATTTGCTCGAACGTTATCCTGCAGGCAAAGTGATTCAATTGACCTTTGTAGGTGATCATGCAGAAAGCCCGTTGATCACCAAGCTTGTACGTAACTTCGAGTTGGATGTCAATATCGTTCAAGGTAAGATATCCCAAACAAGAAGCGGTTCATATGGAACATTGTTTATCCATCTTGATGGCACAGAGGATGAAATGCTCCGCGCAATCGAATTCATTAAAGCACAGCAAGTAGGCGTGGAGGTGATTACTCATGCTTGAAGAATTATTGCCGAATATTGATTGGGAAGACATTATTGAAGCAACGAAAGAAACGCTATACATGACAAGCGTCTCTGTAGTGGCAACCTTTTTTATAGGCATAATATTAGGATTGATCCTGTTCCTGACAGGGAAGGGTAATATGTGGGAAAACCGGGTAATTAACGGGGTCATGAGTGCTATCGTTAATATATTCCGTTCGATTCCATTTCTTATTTTGATCGTGCTGCTCATTCCTTTCACTAAGGCACTTGTCGGTTCCATGATCGGAGAGAACGCTGCATTGCCGGCACTTATTATCGGTGCAGCCCCATTTTATGCGCGTATGGTTGAAATCGGCCTGCGTGAAATCGATAAAGGTGTAATTGAAGCCGCTAAATCCATGGGGGCAAAAACGAGCACGATCATTTGGAAGGTCCTTCTTCCAGAGTCGATGCCTGCCCTTATTTCCGGGATTACGGTAACATCGATTGCATTGGTTGGATATACCGCAATGGCCGGGGTCATCGGCGCAGGCGGACTTGGTAATCTAGCCTATTTGGAAGGCTATCAAAGAAATCAAAATGACGTTACGCTTGTGGCGACTATCGTTATTCTAATTATCGTCTTCATAATTCAAATTATTGGAGATGTGATTACATCTAAATTGGATAAAAGATAAAGGGAGATGAATAGGATGAAAAAGTTTTTAGGATTTGCATTAATTTTAGTGTTATCTATCGCTTTGGCTGCTTGTGGAAGTGAAAAGGATAAAAGCGGCGGTGATACAGAAAAAGAATCGAAAAAATTAGTTGTAGGGGCATCCAATGTTCCGCATGCTGAAATCCTTGAGGAAGCTAAGCCGCTTCTTAAAGAAAAAGGAATCGATTTGGAAATCGAAACATTCCAGGACTATGTTTTACCGAATAAGGCGTTGAATGATAAGGAATTGGATGCTAACTATTTTCAGCACATTCCTTACTTAGAGTCGCAAATTAAAGAAAATGGATATGATTTCGTCAATGCTGGGGGAATCCATATCGAGCCAATAGCACTATACTCTCAAAAATATAAAAGCATCGATAAACTTCCTAATGGAGCAACGATCATTTTGAGCAGCTCTGTCGCTGACCATGGACGCGCTTTATCCCTGTTGGAAAAGAATGGCCTCATCAAGTTGAAAGAGGGCATCGATAAAACGACAGCTACAACGAAAGACATCATTGAAAATAAGAAAAACCTTAAATTCGACGCTGAATATGAAGCGGCATTACTTCCAAAAATCTATGAAAGCGGCGAAGGCGATGCTGTTTTGATCAACTCTAACTATGCAATCGACGCTGGCTTGGACCCATTGAAAGATTCAATTGCGATTGAAGATTCCGAATCACCTTATGTGAATGTCATCGCTGTAAACAAAGGCGATGAAAATAAAGAAGAAATCAAAGCGCTTGTAGAAGTGTTGCATTCTAAAAAAATTCAAGATTTCATCCTTAAGGAATACAAAGGTGCAGTTGTACCGGCGGATAAATAATTCAAGAATGGCGGCCTGATTTAATTCAGGCCGTTTTTTTATGTTTAATCATGAAAGTGAAGGGTATAGAGGTAATGAAGGCATTAAAATGATACACAAATTTGAAAGGATGGTTCACTATCAATACTCTGGATTTAAATGTAACAAGCGAAATGGAAAAGGCGATGCAGTCTTCACATGGGATTGGCTACAGTGAGTACAGTAGAAACTTAGACCTCCGTATCGAGGTTGAGAAAGAACGGGATAGGGAACATGTAAAGTGCAATAAAATGGTCCAGAACCTACAACGCAAAATTCACGGATAAGCATATAAAAGAGTTCTTTAAAAGATCGGTCTGTAGAGGTAAAATGGAAAGTGGTCCATAAATAAGGGTTGCCTTATTGGATAAACTTACATAGTGCCTGGCAGTCCGATTTTTTCTTTTTAAAGCGGAACGTTCATACCTTGCAATCGAATTCTTTGAGCATATATTAATAAGGATGAAGATTTGCTGAATAATAAGATAATTTTAACAAAAACTAAAATAAGTATAGATATGCAGTAAACAGGCCATATCTGTTAGTATTGTAAGAATAGGACGGGTTTTAAACATGACGGAAGTGAAAACCCCTATCTATTTAGTTGATTCCAAATTGGATTTGTTATAAAATTGGAATGAGAATAAAGTGAGAATGCTTTTACGTAAAATTACAGTAAAGAAAGTAATCCTTACTTTCTGGTAATAAAATTGGAATTAGTTCACGGAGGTATTATTATGTCAGCTTCTACATTAACGGTTAAAGATCTTCACGTATCAATTGAAGGCAAAGAGATTTTAAAAGGGGTAAACCTTGAAGTCAAAGGTGGAGAAATCCATGCGATCATGGGACCAAATGGAACTGGTAAATCCACTTTATCATCAGCAATCATGGGTCACCCTAAATATGAAGTGACTAGCGGAAGCATCACTTTCGATGGCGAAGATGTATTGGAAATGGAAGTAGACGAGCGCGCTCGTGTCGGCCTATTCCTAGCTATGCAATATCCAAGTGAAATCAGCGGTGTTACAAATGCTGACTTCTTGCGTTCTTCCATTAATGCACGCCGTGAAGAAGGCGATGAGATTTCATTGATGAAATTCATCCGTCAAATGGACCAAAAAATGGAGTTCCTTGAAATGGATGAAGATATGGCGCAACGCTATTTGAATGAAGGATTCTCAGGCGGAGAGAAAAAACGTAACGAGATTCTTCAATTAATGATGATCCAACCTAAAATTGCAATCTTGGATGAAATTGATTCAGGTCTAGATATCGATGCACTTAAAGTCGTTTCAAAAGGAATCAACGAAATGCGCGGAGAAGACTTTGGATGCTTGATCATCACTCACTACCAACGTCTATTAAATTACATCACTCCTGATTTTGTACATGTTATGATGCAAGGACGTGTCGTTAAATCAGGCGGTCCTGAACTTGCTGCCCGCTTGGAAGCGGAAGGTTATGACTGGATTAAACAAGAATTGGGCATTGAAGACGAAACTGTTGGCGAAGAAGCGTAAGTAGGAGGATTTGCAATGACTACAGAAACGAAATTACCGTTTGAACAAGAGGATATAAGCTCCTATTCAACTAAAAATAATGATCCAGCTTGGTTATCCGAGCTTCGGATTCAAGCGTTTTCTGAATTAGAAAAGCTCCCGATGCCAAAGCCGGATAAAACGAAAATCGATAAATGGAATTTTACTTCTTTCCAGACTCATACGGTTGAAAGTGAAGCTTTTGCTTCTTTAGAGGAGCTTCCGGAAGATATTAAATCCATCATTGAAGAAAATGAAAACTTATACATTCAACGCAATAATACGCCGGCACATATCAATCTGTCAGCAAATGTGAAAGAACAAGGCGTCATTTTCACGGATATTTTAACAGCGGCTCGCGACCATGCTGAGCTCGTGCAAAAATATTTCATGAAAGACGGCGTTAAGGTAGATGAACATCGTTTAACGGCGCTTCATGCTGCATTAGTTAATGGGGGAGCATTCCTTTATGTTCCGAAAAATGTAGAAATCAAAGAGCCGATCCAGTCGGTATTCCTATTGGATAATCCAGATGCTACACTTTTCAACCATGTCTTGATCGTAGCGGAAGATAATAGCTCTGTCACATATGTAGAGAACTACTTCTCAAGCGTTGAGTCTAACGAAGGGGTTGCCAACATCGTAACGGAGGTATTTGCAAATGCGAATGCCAAAGTGGAGTACGGAGCGGTCGATACCCTTTCTAAAGGCTTCACGACGTACGTTAACCGCCGTGGGGTGGCAGGACGTGACGCTCGTATTGAGTGGGCACTTGGCATGATGAACGATGGAAATACGATATCAGATAATACAACATATCTAATGGGCGATGGCTCTCACGGTGATACTAAATCCGTTGTAGTCGGACGCGGGGAACAAAAACAGAACTTTACGACAGCGATCATTCATTATGGCAAACGCTCTGAGGGCTATATCCTTAAGCACGGTGTCATGAAAGACGCTGCATCCTCCATTTTTAATGGAATTGGGAAAATAGAGCATGGCGCTACAAAGTCAAATGCCGAACAAGAATCACGCGTATTAATGTTAAGTGAAAAAGCACGCGGAGATGCCAATCCAATCCTCTTGATTGATGAAGATGATGTAACGGCTGGCCATGCTGCTTCCGTCGGTCGTGTCGACCCGCTTCAACTGTATTATTTAATGAGCCGTGGTATTACTAAGAAAGAAGCAGAAAGACTTGTCATTCACGGATTCTTGGCCCCTGTTGTTAACCAGCTTCCAATTGAGGGAGTTAAAAAACAATTAGTAGCGGTCATTGAAAGGAAAGTACAGTAATGAACCCATACGAAATTCGTAAGCTTTTTCCGATATTAGATCAAGAAGTCAATGGTCAGCCATTAGTTTATTTAGATAGTGCTGCAACCTCTCAAAAACCGGCTGCAGTGATTGAAGCGATTGAGCAATATTACCGCGGATACAACTCGAATGTTCACCGCGGGGTGCATACACTTGGAACAAAAGCTACGGATGCGTATGAAGGTGCACGTGAAAAGGTACGTAAATTCATTAATGCTTCTTCTACAGAAGAAATCATCTTTACAAGAGGCACAACGACTTCTTTAAATACTGTAGCAAGAAGTTACGGTGGTGCAAATATTAAAGAGGGTGACGAAATCGTCATCTCCTACATGGAGCATCACAGTAATATCATTCCGTGGCAGCAGCTTGCCAAAGAAAAAGGCGCTGTACTGAAGTATATTCCGCTTCAAGAGGATTGCACGATTTCCCTTGATGATGTTAGGGCAACGATTACAGACGCAACGAAAATCGTTTCCATCATGCAGGTTTCGAATGTACTTGGTGTCATCAATCCTGTGAAGGAAATCGCGAAAATTGCCCATGAACACGGTGCCGTAATGGTAGTCGACGGGGCGCAAAGCACGCCGCACCTAAAAGTCGATGTCCGTGATCTGGATTGTGATTTCTTTGCCTTCTCAGGTCATAAAATGGTCGGTCCAACAGGTATCGGCGTATTATATGGCAAAAAAGAACTTCTGGAAAAAATGGAGCCGATTGAATTCGGCGGAGAGATGATTGATTTTGTAGGTTTACAAGAGTCTACATGGAAAGAACTCCCGTGGAAATTCGAAGGCGGTACCCCAATCATTGCCGGCGCCATCGGCCTTGGTGCTGCAATTGATTTCTTGGAAGAAATCGGCTTGGATAATATTGAACGGCATGAACATAAGCTTGCCGCTTATGCAATGGAAAAAATGTCAGCAGTCGAAGGGCTGACCATATTCGGTCCTAAAGATGCAGAAAAGCGTGCGGGTGTAATAACCTTTAATATTAATGACGTACATCCACATGATGTCGCTACCGTTCTTGATGCAGATGGAATTGCTGTCCGCGCCGGTCATCATTGCGCACAGCCATTAATGAAATGGTTGGACGTATCATCGACGGCAAGAGCAAGTTTCTATCTATATAACACGGAAGAAGATATTGATAAGCTCGTATCCGGGCTTGTTAAAACGAAGGAGTATTTCAGTAATGTCTTTTGATAACCTAGATACACTTTACCGACAAGTCATTATGGATCACTATAAGAAACCGCGTAATAAGGGCATGCTAGAGGATGGAAGCATGACTATCGATATGAATAATCCAACTTGCGGCGATCGGATTCGTTTAACGATGAAGATAGAAGGTGGCAAGGTCAGCGATGTTAAATTCGATGGTGATGGTTGTTCGATATCCATGAGTTCGGCTTCCATGATGACTCAAGCCATCAAGGGCAAAGATGTTGATACTGCCCTAGCGATATCCGAGACTTTTTCCTTAATGATCCAGGGAAAAGAATACGACGATGAGATGGATCTGGGGGATATTGAAGCCCTTCAAGGTGTCTCTAAATTCCCAGCCCGAATCAAGTGTGCGACCTTAGCTTGGAAAGCCATGGAAAAGGGATTGAAGGAATAATTAAATTAAAATGAGCTGTTGTCATTCAGCCATTTGAAATGGAGGAATACGAGCTATGGCAAAGAAAATGCCTGAAATCGGCGATTATAAATATGGCTTTGCGGATAAAGATGTTTCCATCTTCCGTTCAAAGCGTGGTCTGACAAAAGAAATCGTGGAAGAAATTTCTCGAATGAAGGATGAACCGCAATGGATGCTTGATTTCCGTTTGAAATCATTGGAGCATTTTTACAACATGCCAATGCCTCAATGGGGCGGCGACATGCAGAGCCTGAATTTTGATGAAATCACATACTATGTTAAGCCATCAGAGAAATCAGAGAAATCTTGGGATGAAGTTCCTGATGAAATCAAACAGACTTTTGATAAATTGGGAATTCCTGAAGCCGAACAAAAATATCTTGCCGGCGTATCTGCTCAATACGAATCAGAAGTGGTTTACCATAGCATGAAAGAAGAATTGGAAGAAATGGGTATCGTGTTTAAAGATACGGACTCAGCACTTCGTGAAAATGAAGATATCTTCCGTGAGCACTTTGGAAAAACGATCCCGCCTACTGACAATAAATTCTCTGCATTGAACTCAGCAGTTTGGTCAGGCGGATCTTTCATCTATGTACCAAAAGGCGTAAAAGTGGATACTCCGCTTCAAGCTTATTTCCGAATTAACTCTGAAAACATGGGGCAATTCGAGCGTACGCTTATCATTGTTGATGAAGGCGCATCCGTTCACTATGTCGAAGGTTGTACAGCACCTGTTTATACGACTAATTCCCTTCATAGTGCGGTTGTTGAAATCGTCATCAAGAAAGATGCCTACTGCCGTTACACGACGATCCAAAACTGGGCAAACAACGTGTTTAACCTAGTTACGAAACGTGCGGTTTGTGATGCCAATGCAACAATGGAATGGGTCGATGGTAACATCGGTTCCAAATTGACAATGAAATATCCTGCTGTCATCTTAAAAGGTGAAGGCGCTCGCGGTATGACATTATCAATTGCCATTGCCGGCAAAGGCCAACACCAAGACGCTGGAGCAAAAATGATTCACCTGGCTCCTAATACATCTTCAACGATTGTATCAAAATCAATTTCTAAACAGGGCGGTAAAGTAACATACCGTGGTATCGTTCATTTCGGACGTAAAGCGGATGGAGCTCGTTCCAACATTGAATGTGATACATTAATCATGGATAATCAGTCTACATCTGATACGATCCCTTACAATGAAATCTTGAATGATAACATTTCCCTTGAACACGAAGCGAAGGTTTCCAAAGTATCTGAAGAACAATTGTTCTACTTGATGAGCCGCGGAATTTCTGAGCAAGAAGCAACGGAAATGATCGTAATGGGCTTCATCGAACCATTTACAAAAGAACTTCCAATGGAATATGCGGTTGAAATGAACCGTCTGATCAAGTTCGAAATGGAAGGATCCATCGGGTAATAACCGACTGGCCTGCCTGTAAGGCGATTCAGGATAACCATTCATACAAAAAGCCTGCCGGGTCTGTCTGGCAGGCTTTTTGTTTTTGATATTCACTCCCTTATACCAAAGATTAGATATGACTCAATAAGGGTAAAAAATAATAAAAGAAGAGGTCTTCAGTAATTGGGGCCCGTCCCAAAGGAGTGATGATGCAGATGATTTATGTTGGTGTGACCGGTTGGGGTGATCATGATAGTTTGTATCATGGCGGTGTGTCCCAGCGTGATAAACTCAAAGAGTACGGTGCTCATTTTCCCGTTGTGGAGGTGGATGCCTCATTCTATGCAGTCCAGCCAAAGAGGAACAGTGAAAAGTGGGTATCCGAGACGCCTGCATCATTCCAGTTTGTCGTTAAAGCCTATCAAGGGATGACAGGACATCAGCGTGGGGAAATCCCATTTGAAAGCAAGAAGGAAATGTTCAAGGCATTTTGCGACTCTCTAGAGGCTTATCAGAAGTCCGGCAAGCTCGCGATGGTCTTATTTCAGTTTCCGCCATGGTTTGATTGTAAACGGGAAAATGTGAATTACCTGCGATGGTGCAAAGCTGAAATGGGCAATATTCCAGTTGCCATTGAATTTCGGAATCAAAGCTGGTACAGGCCCAATGTATTTCAGCAGACTTTGGACTTTATCGAAAAGGAAGGCTGGATCCATACTGTATGCGATGAGCCGCGGGCTGGAGAGGGGTCCATTCCTGTCGTTCTGCATGCCGCCGATAATGATAGAACCCTTATACGCTTTCATGGCCGTAACCTGCATGGTTGGCAAAGGCCTCCTTCAGGTGATAACTGGCGTGAGGTCAGATACTTATATAGATATAATCACCAGGAATTGATAGACTGGGTGGAGAAAATCAGGGAATTGGAAAAGGAATCCAAGGAGATATATGTCCTATTCAATAATAACTCAGGCGGAGACGCTGCTGATAATGCCAAACAAATGATTGAGTTGCTTGGTATAGAATATGAAGGACTGGCTCCTAAGCAGCTTGGTTTGTTTTAAGGGGCATTATATAATTAATAAAGAGATGATGTGACAAGCTAGAGAGGTAATATCCTCACAAACAGGTAAAGGCGGATTTCTTCATGGTATGGTTAGTATTAGTTGGGATTGGATTATTAGCGGGAGCAATAGGCGCTCTTGTCGGTCTGGGCGGCGGCATTATCATTGTGCCTTCTCTTTTATATTTAGGTACATCTACGAATATTATCGATGAGCTGACCCCTCAGGTCGCCGTAGGTATTTCAACAGTCATCATGATTTTTACCGGCCTTTCTTCTACTTTATCTTATTTAAAACATAAAGTGGTGGATTATAAGGCCGGCTTAATCTTTTTTATTGGCAGTGCTCCTGGTGGAATAATAGGGGCCAATGTAAATAAAAATCTTAACGCCGATGCTTTTTCGTTGTACTTTGGAATTTTCATGGTTTTCATGGCTATTGTGTTATTAGTGAAAAATAGTTTGAAGCCAATGCTTTTCAAGCCTGGAAAAGGGAAAATTGTAAAAACGTATAAAACTGAAAATGGACATTCATTTTCCTATGGTTACCACCCCCTGTTGGCTATATTGATTTCTTTTGTCGTGGGATTCTGCTCTGGGTTATTTGGAATTGGCGGTGGGGCCTTAATGGTTCCCGTCATGATGCTTCTATTCTTCTTCCCTCCGCATATGGCTGTAGCGACTTCGATGTTCATGGTATTTCTATCTTCCATCACTAATTCGATTACGCATATTTCCCTTGGAAATGTAAATTGGCCATATGCTTTTGCCCTGATTCCTGGTGCTTGGTTCGGTGCTAAATTGGGCGCATTCATCAATACGCGCCTAAAGAGTGGTTCGCTGGAAAATATGTTGAAAATAGTGCTGATAATCATTGGTTTACGTCTTATATATCAAGGTATTACAGGATAAACGAGGAGGAGAAATGATGTCAGAAATCATCCATTTGTATCACACCAATGATCTCCATAGTCATTTTGAGAATTGGCCTCGTATTGATAAGTTTCTTAAGGAAAGAAGACAACTTCATCAAGAAACGGGAGAAGAAGCGATCATACTGGATATAGGCGATCATGTGGACCGTTGGCATCCTTATACAGAAGGTACGTTGGGTAAAGGAAATATTGAACTGCTAAATGAAGCGGGCTACCAATATGTGACCATCGGCAATAATGAAGGAATCACTTTACCTCATGAGGCGTTAGACTCCTTGTATGATCATGCAAAGTTCAAGGTCTTGGCAGCCAATATTTATTACGGTGATTATGAAAGGCCGGAATGGGCGCTGCCATATTGGATACATACGACGGTAAAAGGCACCAAAGTTGCCATGATAGGTTTGACGGCCTTTTTTCAAAAGTTTTATTCTGCGATGGGCTGGGAAATAACAGACCCATTCGTGGAGTTAAAGGCACAACTCGAAAAGGTCAAAAAAGAGGCGGATGTAATCATCATCCTTTCCCACCTGGGCATCCATGACGATGAGAGGATGGCAGAGGATTTTCCGGAAATCGACATCATACTAGGCGCACATACCCACCACATCCTCCACCAAGGTAAATTGATCAATGATACACTCCTTTGCGGTGCAGGGAAATATGGCTTCTATGTTGGACAGGTGGAAATGACCGTCAATCGGGAAAGGAAAGTTAGCCATAAGAGTGCCATTCTTTATGATACCAATGACTTTTTGGAATTGGAGAATGAACGGTCATGGATTGAAGAGATATACCAGGCCGGAGGGGAAACGCTAAAACAGGTTGCAGTGGAGTTACCCGAACCACTGGATAATGATTGGTTCAAAGGAAGTCCTTTAACTGAACTCCTTGTGGATGCCCTAAGGGAGTGGACTCAGGCGGATTGTTCCTTTTTGAATGCCGGTCTTCTGCTCGAAGGGCTGCCAAAGGGACCTATCACAAAAGGGGATATTCACAGAATCTGTCCACACCCCATCAATCCTTGCGTCGTTGAAGTTAATGGGAATGAATTAAAAGAAATCTTGATGCAATCGAGAAATGAGGAGTGGCCTCATGTACAGGTGAGAGGTTTCGGTTTCCGCGGAAAAATCATGGGGGTCATGCATTATGAACAAATTGAATTTAACGAAATGGAGAATGGGATCGTAAAAGGGATACTTATAAAAGGGGAGAAACTGCAGACGGATAAGTCCTATAAACTGGCAATACCTGATATGTTCACGTTTGGGCACTTCTTTCCAAGTATCCAGCGTTCCAATCGCAAGGAATACTTACTACCGGAATTCTTACGGGATATCCTTTTGTGGAAGCTGGAAAAAATATACGCAAACACCAAATTCTAAAATCACGGTTTCGCCCTTTTTTTCATAGAGTATGGGGAAGAGAGGGGCGAAACCATTTGATTAACATGATACCAATCATTCTTGATAATCATACATTCCTTGCCATTTCTGTCCGACTTCCCAAAACGAATTTACTTGCTATCGCGTCCGAAAAAGGGTATATAATGTGCGGTGCGTTAGATGTTGGGCTGCTGAATGATAAATTGAGAGATCGTAAAATCCTTGCAGGAAGGGCCACAGGAGTTAAATCGATTGAAGAACTATTGGAAGCGCCGCTTGAATCAGTTACCTGGGAGGCTGTGGAAAAGGGCATTCATCCAGGAATGATTGGTAGAGAGGCATTAATCAAAATGATTTGAAAAGGGGGGCTTTCTTATTTTTGAAGGGGGCCTTATTTTTTTATCAAAGAAAATGCTGATAATATTTTTCAATAAATGCGTTCAAACAGATTCATTTATCAAAATATTTTCCGATAATCCTTATAAAGGAAAGAAACGGTTTGATTTACAAATATTGAATAGGGAAATGGAGTACAAGTATGAGGCTAGCTATTACAAAGTCCCTAAGCCCTGGAGCGAGGCTCGGTAAAAACATCTATAATGAGCGGGGCCATATTCTATTGTGCGAGGGTCTTACATTAACGCAGAAAATGATCAATCGACTGGTGTCCCTAAATATTCCCTTTGTTTACATTCAAGATTCCAGGACGGATGACATTATTCCCAGGCCTCCAGTGTCAGGTAAACTACGAAAAGAAGCCATTAATACGATTGAAACCACTTTCCTGGACATGAAGAACAAAATGAACCTTGCTGGGTCATTCACGATAGAGCAGGCTAACGTCAAGTTCACTCAAATAGTTCGGAACATCATGGGCGAGCTGAAAAGGAATAAGGAGTTAATGACTTTATTGGCCGACGTTTATACATACGATGATTATATCTTTACTCATTCCTTTAATGTGACCTTATATACCCTGGCGATCGGGATGGAATTGAAAATCAATGATAAGAATCTCGAAATTCTTGGGCTGGGAGCGATTTTACATGATGTCGGCAAAATGCTCGTGCCTTTGGAAATCCTCCATAAACCGGGTAAGCTGACGGAAGAGGAGTTTGAACAAATCCAAAAACATGCCGATTACGGTTTCCATCTAATTAAAAATGTTCATGCCGTGTCCCTTTTAGTTGCGAATTGTGCCTATCAGCACCATGAACGGTTAGATGGATCAGGGTATCCCCGTGGGATAAAAGGAGATAAAATCCATTATTTCTGCAAGATCATTGCCGTTGCCGATGTGTTTGATGCCGTGACTTCCAACCGGGCTTACCGTAAGGCCATGCTGCCGCATCAAGGATTGGAAGTCCTTTATGCCGGAGTCGGCAAAAAGTTCGACAATACGGTCATCGAGGCTTTCCGCCGGGCGGTTGCCATTTACCCTAATGGTCTATCCGTTGAATTGAATGATGGGAGGAAAGGGGTAGTATCCGCTCAGAACGAGGGGATAGGAGACCGTCCCATGATAAGGATTCTTGAAGAAGATGGGGAGCAAATCAAAGAGCCGTATGAAGTGGACTTGAATAAAAACCTGCATTTGCTTATCATGAAATGTCTTAATATACAAGAACCAGCCTAACCTCAAGGATAAGCTGGTTTTTTTCATTCCTTGTTTTCCTTCATGATGGGAGGTGCCACCGAACCGTTTCCGTTACTAAAATAACTTGGAACATCGCCTTCGATCAGCAGGCTTCCGACTGTCACTTCCTGGCTCACCTTGGTCTCCTTTGTGAAGGAGGGGATGACGATTTGAATATTGACATCGAAATCCACAATCAATTCATAATAAACATTATTGATGCCTGCGTTTGTCAGTTTTGTCCTCAAATCCGATTCAACATTCCCGATGACCGACATTTTCACTGGGATTTCAGGGCCGTAATTGGAAAGGAGGTTATTCCCGGTTACGACACCAAAAGGTATATAATAGACCACACTTTTATATTGTTCATCATTTATTTTGGCTGAACCTGTTTTAAAAGGGTTTCCCTGTTTGATGCCAAGTTTTTCTTGAATATCATTCGTAATGTTAGCCCGCAATTCACTGTATATGACCGGATTGAAGCTATAGGAAGAGCTTGAGTCCTTATCGCCCTTGGTGCTGGTGATGATTTTGTTCATATCAACCTTCGCTATATTCTCATCGACAGATTCATGAATCGTTTCCGTTGCAATCCGTTTGATTTCATATTCGGCTACACTCATGATCACGGGTTCGATTGATTTGTCCACGTACCAAAGGGTCATGATGCTTGATATGATAAACAGGATAAATGAATAGAGAAATACTTTTCGGGTGGGAAGAGGCCCCTTTTTTCGGAATTTCTTCGTTCGAAATCTTTTTCGGAACACGCTTTAGCCCCCTTTACTAATAACTATGCATCAAGTTTGGGGGTTTATGTTCGAATCAAAAAAAAGCAGCGTAAAATTCACGCCGCTCACTTTTGTTTTTTAGCCAGATCCTTCCTTTCCCATAATCTTAAATAGGGGTAAGGGTCAAAGCTCCATTCTGTAATTCCGTTGTCTTTGTACATTCCGTAATGAAGATGTGGAGGGAATTTTCCGGAAGTTCCTGGAGGGCCGTAACCTGTACTGCCGACACCTCCGATGACTTGTCCTGGCTCGACGATTTGTCCGACTTTCAACCCCTTGGCAAAGCCGCTTAAATGGGCAAAGTAATGATAGGTATTATTTAAATCCCGTATCCCAATCCGCCAACCGCCGAATTTATTCCAGCCTTTCATTTCAATGATCCCATAGCTCGTGGAACGAACGGGAAGGCTATAATCCGCAAAAATATCAGTGCCCTCATGGATTCTCCTTCCGCCCCATCCACGAGCGCTTCCCCATGTATTTAAGTACGTATAATGAGTGCGTACTGGAACCGGGAAGGCTTTTTCATGTAGATCCAACCGGCCATATTTTTTATAAATCTCGGCATTGCCGATAATGATGCTGACGGCTTTATCTCGTTTATAATAATTCCACAAGCCGATCCGGATATTATCTTCATCAGCACCATAAGATTGGAGATGCCTCGAAAACGCATACAATCGATCTGTATCATTCGTGATATCAGCTTTGCCATCACCATCACCATCATGGCCCAGCCCATCAAAAAATGCGATCGTGAGCGGGTTCACGTCGTTTAAATCAGGATTGAGGGCCCCGCTCCACTTTGAAGGCTCGATGTGGATGCCAATTAAACCCTTTGCCGGCTCCAAATCCCTTCGTGCAGCCCTGAGGCTGTGCTCATATTGATCAGCCCCAGCAAGGTAATACCACGGGATTTGAAGGGTGGCCTCCATATTTTTATATAGCTCGATCCTCCCGGCATATACATCTGGGGCATCGGCAGCATCAGCCACTTGGCCTGGTGCATTCAAAATAAACAAACATGTTATGGTAATAAGGAATAATTTTTTCAACGGGGCAGGCTCCTTTCATGACATTTTCCGTATTTAAAAGACATCAGTCCATCCATCTTTTATAGTTTTGCTGATTTAGCTATAAACATGAAAAATAAATAATGGGAAACCAACTATAACTTGTATAAATGCTTTTTTATTGTTAAAGTAGGGTGTGTTAATTTCTATAGAATGGAGTGGCATTTTCATGTCTTCTACAAATAAAGAAATTCTTCGTAAACCAGATTGGTTGAAAATAAAGCTTAATACTAACGAAAATTACCTCGGTTTAAAAAATATGATGCGCGAGAAAAATCTTCATACCGTCTGTGAAGAGGCAAAATGTCCGAATATTCACGAATGCTGGGCAGTGAGAAGGACGGCTACTTTCATGATCTTAGGTGAGATTTGTACAAGGGCTTGCCGCTTTTGTGCTGTTACAACCGGACGTCCAAATGAATTGGACTGGGCTGAACCGGAGCGTGTTGCCGATTCAGTTGTTTTGATGAATTTAAAGCATGTCGTCATTACAGCTGTTGCCCGTGATGATTTAAAGGATGGAGGCGCTGAAGTTTTCGCTGAAACCGTCCGTGCCATCCGACGGAAAAATCCTTTTACATCAATTGAAGTATTACCGTCCGATATGGGCGGGGTGTTTGAAAATATCAAGACTTTGATGGATGCTAAACCAGATATCCTGAACCATAATATAGAGACTGTCAGAAGTTTATCCGACCGTGTACGGGCTCAGGCCAAATACGAACGTTCATTGGAGCTTTTAAGAAGAGCCAAGGAACTGTATCCGGAAATCCCGACAAAGTCCAGTTTAATGGTAGGTTTGGGTGAAACGCGGGAAGAAATCCTCGAGACCATGGATGACTTAAGGGCTAATAATGTGGATATCATGACGATCGGCCAGTATTTGCAGCCGACTAAAAAGCATTTAAAGGTGCTGAAATACTACACGCCTGAGGAATTTGCCGAGCTGAAGGAACGTGCATTGGAAAAAGGCTTCAGCCATTGTGAGTCCGGTCCGCTTGTCCGTTCATCCTACCATGCGGATGAACAGGTTAATGCTGCGGCAAAACATAAGCAAAACAAAGGTGAAGAATTATTGAAATAGAGTGAAATAAAGGACCGAAAAAATTCGGTCCTTTTTTATTAACGGTTATCCATTTTTTGATGGATGTTATCGTGATGATCTCTTTTATCGTTAACCATTTCCCCGTTTTCATTTTCTTCGTCACTCATTTTGTAACCTTGCGGCGACTTCAGCATTCGTTTGATGGTTTGTTCGATCGTATAGTCAATCCCTTTGCTGCCGGATTTCAAAGTAGAGAAGTTCTCGACATCTTGGGCAAGGGCTTGATAATCATCACTGACGTAAACATGATAATAGCGAGGCACGACGGACATGGCAGTGCGTTTAACTTGGTCTGCGGTTTCCGTCCGATCCTTGGCATTGGTATCATATACGACAAGCACTTCCTCATCAGTAACGAGGGTAGCGGCATCATTGACATTCGGAATCTGAACACTCAGTTTAGAAATGACATCAGATAGTTGTTCACGGTCAATGGAAGCTGCTTTGTTGGAAATGTTACGGCCATCAATGGTTGCACTATTTGTGCGGGTAAAACCGAAATCATCACTTTTATTGTCATTATTACGATAATCCTCGTCATAATATTGAGTGGGATTATTTACGTTTGTTGGGTTACCGGCATTGTTTTTTGCACCAAGCCCCTGATCTTTTGCTTTATCAGCACATCCGGTAAGTGCAATAATCGAACTTAAACCTATCGTTATTATTGTTTTCTTCATCAATAACACCCCCGTAACTTTAGGATGAACATATTTCTCTATTTTTCGCTTAGTAATTGATGGGGAATCAGTTATAATTTAAAGAAGGAATGTATATATGAGAGGTGAAAACAATGATTAACATTAATAACATGACCTATGAAATAATTGAGAATGAAAGGGAAGGCTATAACGAAGAAGCGTTTAAGGCCAGATACAGTGAGATTTTAACGAAGTATGATTATATAGTAGGGGATTGGGGTTATGGGCAATTGAGACTGCGTGGATTTTTTGACGATAATAATCAGAAAGCGACCTTTGATACGAAAATAAGTACGCTTAGTGAATATTTATATGAATACTGCAATTTTGGCTGTCCTTATTTCGTCGTAAAGAAAATAAAGAAATAAAAAGGCCAGAATTCTCTCTGGCCTTTCCGTGTTAAGAGCTGCCATATCCTTTATATGGAGGCTGTTCATCTTTTTCTGAATCATCATGTGTCGGATGAGCACCAGGATATTTTCGAGGTAAATTTTCGTGCAACGACTTATTTTCATAATTAAAGGCACTTTGATATCGTTGCCCTTCCTGCCAAGGGGTGTTTTTATTCTGAACTGGTGCATCTTTTGCTATGGCTGATCCAAAAGGCCCTTCGGGAAATTCTTCAGGAATTAAATAATCCCTCTGTTTTTCGACATTGGAAAAATCGTGGTATTCTTCTTTGTCCAAGATAATCCCCCCTCATGTAATCGATCTTACATTCAGTAGGTTTCCCGTTTAAGATAAAAAACTTCAGCTCTCAGACGATTTCCATTAAAAAGTGACGCAGCTCTTCGGCTTCCGCTTCTGATAACTGAAAGGCATGCTCAAGATAGCCTTCCTCTTCTAAATCATCAGGCCCAATAATCGCGAAACGATTACTCTGCATATTTAAGACAAGCTTCTTTCCATAAAAACGATCGGTGGTCGTGATGGCCAGATCGAATCTTGATTCCTCTCCCATGAAGCTTATGAACCGGGTTTTTGAATCAACGACGTCATTGTATAAATAAAAACGATCTTCCATAGTATCATTCCCTTCTTATCTTCATATTTGTAGTTCCATCATAACAAAGGTGACTTCAATTGGGGAACAAACATTTTCGGGGCTTCTGCCTGAGAACCGCGTGGCTCCTCATGAGCCTAAGGAGCCTCCGGCAATCATAAGCGTTCATCGATTAAATGAAAATGGTAAGAATATAAATGGGATCGTGAATTGTTTTTCTTGGAGTTGATCTTGGGAAACGCCCCCATAGAAAAGGCAATGTGTAACACACCCGCTTCTGTTAGTTATTGGATGGTACAATGGTTGTGGTTGAAGGAATTGAGAGTAAGGGAGAAGCTATGGTATTATCAAGGAATAAGGTTGGTTCGGCACAGGGGTTTATTATGCCGCTATTTCAACCAATGATTCCCTATATCATCTTAGATCAGAAAGGATCTGGAAAAAAATGTACTTTGTAGACCGCCAAAAGATTGAACAAATATTAGGTTTTCTTGAAAAGCAGCTTGGACTTTTTGAAGGGCATGATAATTGGGATGGAGATCTTTCGGAACTTATCGCTGAAAGGCTCATACAAACTTCCATCGATTCCGTATTGGACGTAGGAAATGCGGTAATTGATGGTTTTATTATGCGTGATCCAGGAAGTTATGAAGATATTATCGATATCCTTCAAGATGAAAAAGTCATTTCTGAAGAAGAAGCGATACAATTCAAAAAGGTGTTGCCGCTAAGGAAAATGCTGGTTCAAGACTTCATTGAAGTGAATCACGAAGAACTGCATGCCGTATTTTCGGAAAATATCGAGGCATTCAAGCAATTCCCGGATTTGGTGAGGAACTATTTAACAAATGAATTGGGACCTGTATCAGCTTTTAAAAACTAGCAGTTAGGAAGGCGAATTCAAATGAAGTCGTATAAAGGATATTTAATTGACTTGGATGGCACCATGTATCGCGGGACTGAACAAATTGCGGAAGCCGCAGGGTTTATTAATGACCTAAGGAAAAGGGATATCCCTTATTTATTCGTCACAAATAATTCATCCCGGACTCCGGCACAGGTGGCTGATAAATTGAGAAGCATCGGTATATCGACGGAAGATGACCAGGTTTTCACGACAAGCATGGCCACTGCCAATTACATTGCTGAACAAAAGAAAGATGCATCGGTTTATGTGGTAGGTGAAGAAGGCATCATCGAGGCTCTTAAGGAAAAAGGAATGAAGCTTGTGGAAGAGCATCCAGACTTTCTGGTAATGGGCATCGACCGCGGGGTCAATTATGAAAAATTATCAAAAGCCTGTCTTGCTGTAAGAAATGGCGCTGTTTTCATTTCGACCAATGGTGATATTGCCATTCCTACAGAGCAAGGCCTTTTACCGGGGAATGGTGCCTTGACCTCAGTAGTTTCCGTTTCGACCCAGGTACAGCCGATTTTCATCGGAAAACCTGAATCCGTCATAGTCGAGCAAGCTCTAAGAGTACTAGGGGTACCTAAAGAAGAGACAATCATGGTTGGAGATAACTATGATACGGATATCCTTGCCGGGATCAATGCAGGGATCGATACACTGCTTGTACATACTGGCGTAACGACAAAAGAACGCTTAAAGCAATATAAGAAGCAGCCGACGCATGTAGTGGACACCCTCGACTTATGGCGCTTCGAATGAAAAAAACCAGGCCTGCGAATGCAGCCCTGGTTTTTTTGTCGTGAATATCATAAGTTTACTATTCCCCATGTTCGGTTCTATGAGCAAGCCGGCTTGAAGCGGCAGCTGCAATTGCCCCAACAATATCATCTAAAAAGGTGTTCACCTTACCCGTGCTTTTATCGTTTAAATATTTTAAGATACCCGGCTTTTGTTTATCGATGAAACCATAATTGGTAAAGCCGATGGATCCATAAACATTCACAATTGAAAATGCCAATATTTCATCGACCCCATATAGGCCTTCATCTATTTCAATGATGCTCTGTAATGGCTCCTCGAGCAGTTTTTTCTCAGCTAGAATATCCAACTGAATGCCGGTAAGGATGGCATTTTGGACTTCGCGTTTTGAAAGGACACGTTCGACGTTGTGAAGGCAATCGGACATTTGGAGATTTTCATGGTAGCCTGATTGTAAATACATGACAAGCTCAGCGATATCCTCCAATTTCACTCCTCGGTCAATTAGCCATTTTCGAGCCGTTTTTTCAGACATTGATTGTTCGATATTAGCCATGTCATCACCCATTTCTCTATATTTTAAAGGGAAGGTTCTAATGCAGATAGTTTGATTTGATTAAACGTTTTGATTGGAATTTCTAATAAGGTTTCGATAATCATTCAGAAAACGGGTTATTCCACATATATATAAGAGTATGATGTCCAATATTTCTATTATATCCATTTGATGAGGGGGGCCATTCCATGATAGAAGAAATCATTTTTAATAATTATGGGATACAGGTGGAGCTTGAAGAAACCAATGTCAGGTTTCCAAGCTTCCGTTCAGGAAATATGGTGTACAGTATCGTTCCCATAGAAAATATGGAGCAGGAGGAATTAGTGGAACGTTATAAAATGTCTCAACATCTGATTTCACAAGGTGATCGTCACGTATCCGCCTTTGTCCTTGCCAATCATGGAAGCTATGTTTCGGAAGCGGATGAACAATTATTCGTCCTTCTTGCCAATCAGGCATTGGAAGGTCCGAGAAATTTCAACCCAGGAAGGCGTCTGGCAAGATTCCATCAGCGTGGGAGAACGATTAATGATACGATTCGTACATGTTCAAGGATCGGTAAATGGAAAGAACTCTGGGAACAAAGGATCGATCAGTTAGAAAAGATTTGGCGGGATAAGCTCATCGCCCATCCTGATAACCAGTTTGAAAAATTATTTATAGAAACCTTTCCCTATTATATGGTCCTAGGTGAAAATGCGATTCAATATTTAGTCGACACGGAAATCGATGATACCCCGCAAATTGTCGATAGTGGAACGGTATGTTATGAACGTTTTTTACATGATACGTGGAAAAGCAATAAGTGGATGAAAAATCCGTTCGATTGGGTATTTGACCACGGAACCAGGGATGTCGCGGAATGGGTGAGGGAACATTATTTTCAAAATGTGCATACCCATCAGCGGGGAATTGCCCATTTCTTTCACGAATATCAGTCCATAGAACCGTTCTCCAGCTTTTCGGCCCGGTTATTATATTCGAGGATGCTATTTCCCATTCATTATTTTGAAACGGTGGAAGAGTATTTTTCAAAAACGACGGAATCAAGGTCGAACCAATTGGAGGATAAAATATATTCGATCACGAAATCCTCCCAACAATATGAGTCTTTCCTCAAACATTTTTATGAATTGGCAGAGATCCCTGCCAAGCAATATGATCTGCCTAAAATTGACTGGATTTAGATAAAAACGGGAAAGAAATATGATTCATTCTTACTTACTATGTTATGATGATAACAAGATTTTTTAGAATAATTAGATATTGATCACTACGGAAGGATGGGACCATGAAAAGATTGATGATGGCCGCCTTTATAACCCTTTTAATCATCCAAGCGGCAAATCTTGCGAAAGCTGAAACGAAAACGGGCTGCGAAGCAACTCAATTCAAGATTGTCACGAAGTCTGATGCGGATGTGAAGGAAAAGGCGTCGGCTGCAAGTAAAACGTTAAAAACTTATAAGAAAAATAAAGAATTATCGGCAAGCGGAAGAACCGGTAACTGGTATAAGGTCTGTCACTCAAATAGGACCGCATATATCAATATGGCAGATGCAAAAGAGGTGTTCAGTTCCGGTGAAAAAGCCATTTTGAAGAAATTCGATGGGAGAAAAGGCGTTAACCAAATTGTATCTGTGACAGGTAAAGCGATGAGTGATACGAAGGTCACGATCCAAACTTATGAGAAGAAACAAGGGGAATGGCGCCGGGCATTGAAGAAGATGGAGGGTGTCATTGGGAAGAATGGCTTCACGAAGAGCAAAAAAGAGGGTGATGGGAAATCCCCGGTCGGGATTTATTCATTTGGTACGGCCTTTGGAAGCGAAACGAAGCCGGCAGGAGTGAAAATGAGTTATAAGAAAACAACTAAATATGACTACTGGGTTGATGATCAGACATCCACAGATTATAACAAGTGGAAAACCTACAAAGGAAATCCTGCAGTTAAATGGAAGTCTTTCGAAAGGATGAATCATGAACTCTATAAGTATGGGGCTGTCATCAATTATAATACGAATCCCATCGTAAAAGGAAAAGGAAGTGCAATCTTCCTTCATATATGGAGAGGGAGTACAAAACCGACGGCTGGATGTACAGCCACGGCCGAAAAGAATGTCGTCAGTATACTGAAATGGATGGATCCCGTTCAAAAGCCACATATTGTAATGGGCACTAATGATTCATTGAAGAGCGTTAAGTAATAATCATCAAAATGGTTTGCCATAAAAAATTTAGCTTTACCCGTCCTTACTCGTTCAAGGGATGGACGAAAAAAGTTCGTGCATCCATCTTTTCTAACTATTGATAATTATATGAATTAAACTTATAATGTCTACTATACAAATACAAACGTCTTCTTCAGGAAAACAGTTTTTAAGGGGGAACAGAAATATGAAAGCCATCTCGATCGGTTTATTGGGGTTAGGTACAGTTGGATCAGGAGTCGTACAAATCATTGAAAGCCATCAGGACAAGCTCATGCACCAAGTGGGCTGTTCCATATCCATTAAGAAGATACTAGTCAAAGATACGACGAAGGAGAGGCTTATCGAGATCGATAAAGGTATATTAACAGACAATCCCGAGGATATCCTTTCGAATCCCGAGATTGATGTTGTAATAGAAGTGATGGGTGGAATCGAAGAAACACGCGGTTATCTGATAGAGGCAATAAAGAATAAAAAGCATATCGTTACGGCCAATAAAGACCTAATGGCTTTATATGGACCGGAATTGCTGGAATTGGCCACCGAGAATCAATGTGATTTGTTCTATGAAGCAAGTGTTGCAGGGGGAATCCCGATTTTACGCGGGCTTGTGGATGGATTATCTTCTGACCGCATCACGAAAATGATGGGAATCGTCAATGGAACGACAAACTTCATTTTAACGAAAATGAGCAAGGAAGGCAGAGCTTATGATGACGTATTGAAGGAAGCTCAGGAGCTGGGATTTGCTGAAGCTGATCCGACAGCCGATGTAGGCGGTTTGGATGCGGCACGAAAAATGGCGATCCTTTCCACACTCGGGTTCTCCATGAACATTGGCTTGAATGATGTTGAGGTACAGGGCATTACCGAGATATCCGAAGAGGATTTGAGATATAGCAAGAAGCTTGGTTATACAATGAAATTGATCGGTGTAGCTTCCAGGGCAGGGGATAGGGTCGAAGTAAGTGTCCAGCCTGCACTGCTTCCTGAAGCACATCCGCTGGCATCGGTAAATAATGAGTATAATG
This sequence comes from Peribacillus sp. NPDC056705, assembly GCF_043656335.1. Lineage (NCBI taxonomy): Bacteria > Bacillati > Bacillota > Bacilli > Caryophanales > Bacillaceae > Peribacillus > Peribacillus sp. NPDC056705. The sequence goes on from NZ_JBHTYI010000001.1 coordinate 422,046, forward strand.
CAGTATACGTTTATGGGGAAGCCGTAGGGGAAACGATGTTTTACGGACCGGGGGCTGGCAGTCTTCCTACTGCGACTGCAGTCGTTTCGGATATGGTGACGGTCATTAAGAATATGAGGCTGGGCGTAAATGGCCGCAGTGCCGTTTCACCTCAGTACCCGAAACAATTGAAAGATGGTACTGAGATTTTCGCTAAATTCTTCATTCGATTACATGTTCAAGATGAAGTCGGCGTTTTAGCCAAAATCACGAATTTATTTGCCGAGCATGGGGTAGGATTCGATAAAATCCTTCAATTGCCCCTGGATGAAAAGGAATCTTCCGAAATCGTATTGGTTACGCATACTGCCACAAAGGCTGCATTTGAGCAAATAATACAGAAATTAAATGATTACAATATGGTAAGAGAAGTGAAAAGCACATACAGAGTTGAAGGAGAGGACATCAAATGAGCTGGCAAGGACTTATAAGCACGTATAAAGATTTTTTACCCGTTAATGAAAACACACCTGGACTAACCCTTTTGGAGGGTAATACTCCTTTAATCAGACTGAATCGGTTATCCGAAGAGTGGGGAATCGACTTACATGTAAAGTATGAAGGGGCAAATCCAACTGGATCATTTAAAGACCGCGGAATGGTCATGGCTGTCGCCAAGGCGATAGAAGAGGGCAGCGACACGATCATCTGTGCTTCCACCGGGAATACATCAGCAGCTGCAGCAGCTTATGCGGCCCGTGCCAACCTGCGCTGTATCGTTGTCATCCCGGAAGGTAAAATAGCCATGGGCAAGCTTGCCCAAGCCGTTATGTATGGAGCGGAAATCATCTCGATCGAAGGGAACTTCGACCAAGCTTTAAAAATCGTTCGTTCACTTAGTGAGAGCTCACCGATAACTCTTGTGAATTCGGTCAACCCATACCGGATTGAAGGGCAGAAGACAGCGGCATTCGAAATTTGTGATGCTCTCGGCTCGGCACCGGATATTTTGGCGCTTCCTGTCGGGAATGCAGGTAATATAACTGCTTACTGGAAAGGCTTTAAAGAATATAACGAATCGAAACAAACGGGCCTTCCTGAAATGAGAGGGTTCGAAGCTGAAGGTGCGGCTGCAATTGTCCGGGATAGCATCATTGAAAGTCCAGAAACGATTGCAACAGCCATCCGGATTGGAAATCCTGCAAGTTGGAACTTTGCTGTGGAAGCAGCAAATGAATCCAAAGGCAAAATTGATGAGGTGACAGACGAAGAAATTCTGGAAGCCTATCATTTCCTTGCTAAAAAAGAAGGGGTATTTGCAGAGCCGGCATCTTGTGCTTCCATTGCAGGTATCTATAAACAACTAAAAAACGGTGAAATCAAAAAAGGAAGTAAGATTGTTGCTGTATTGACTGGAAATGGATTGAAAGATCCGAATGTGGCTGTCGATACAAGTACAATTCAGCCGACATTGCTGCCAATGGACGAAGAAGTCATTTTAGAACATCTGCAGGGTGTGAAGCAGGCATGAGTGCAGAATCGGAGATGTTCTTGATCCGTGTACCAGCAAGTACAGCCAACTTAGGCCCGGGATTCGATTCCATCGGCTTGGCGTTAGGACTTTACCTGGAAATACACGGATCTTCATCAGATCATTGGGAAGTCGTTCCGCTTTCAGAGGAAATGTCTGTTTTTCCAAGGGATGATCGTAATTATATCGTCCAGATTGCCAAGGAAACGGCGGCTTACTATGGAAAGGAACTATCCCCATGCAGGCTTTTCGTCTCTAGCGAAATTCCGCTGGCGCGGGGTCTTGGAAGCAGTGCCTCTGCCATTGTGGCGGGGATTGAATTGGCGAACATCGTTGGTGAACTGCATTTATCCGATGATGAGAAGAATAGGCATGCTTCCCTCTTTGAAGGACATCCGGATAATGCGGGGGCATCTGTGTATGGTGGATTGGTCGTGGGCCTTCATACGGATGAAAGAACGGATGTCGTATCGTTTCCAATCGAGGGAGTTAAGGTGATTGCTGTCATTCCCAATTTTGAATTGCTTACTGAGGATTCAAGAAATGTCCTTCCGAATTCGCTTTCCTATAAAGATTCAATAAGTGGAAGTGCAGCCGCAAATGTTTTGCTGGCGGGTGTTCTATCAAAAGATTGGAAGCTTGTTGGTGAAATGATGCAAAGTGATCGTTTCCATCAACCATATAGAGCGGAGTTAGTCCCTCATTTAGCGCTTATAGAAGAGGTTGTCCTTAATGAAGGCGGATTTGGTGCAGCATTAAGCGGAGCGGGACCAACTGTTTTATGCTTGGCATCGGCAGAAAAAAGTGAAGGTTTGCTCACTGGATTGAAGGAAAGGTTTCCGGAATTTCTTGTGAAAGAATTGGAAATCGATAATGATGGCAGTTATACGGCAATCCTTTCAGAACAGGAAAAAAAGGAATTGAAATTTTTGAAATCGTAAGCCTTGTTCATTTGCTGTCCAAATAAAAAAGCTGACTCGCATCAAGCCGTATCAATTCATTTGATAGGGCAAAAGCCGAGTCAGCTTTATTTTTATTACAGCCCGAAAAGATTCCAACCTGCATGAAAAAGGTTGAACGTTTATAGATGAAGTGATCCTTCATCCATACGCTGCATGTTATTTTAAAGGGCTATTAGAAAACTTGTTCAACTTCCACTACACCGGGAACTTCTTCAAGAAGGGCACGCTCAATCCCAGCTTTTAGCGTAATGGTCGAACTTGGACAGCTTCCGCAGGCGCCTAGTAATCGTAATTTTACAATTCCATCTTCTACGTCAACTAGTTCACAGTCACCGCCATCACGAAGAAGAAACGGACGAAGCTTATCTAGAACCTCTTGAACTTGGACTTCCATTGTTTGTTGGTCGGACATTGCAATCGACTCCTTTCCTAATCATATTATAATGCGAAGGTAATAAAAAATCCAACTGTAACTTTGCGGAAATATAATCTATATTATTCTGGTATGATGGAAACAGGTGAATGTTTCTAAAAAGTATTCAAAATGAAGTATATATACTAAAATGAAGGAGGAAGAAATGGTAATGAAAGAAATTGAAATAGAAGTGTATGGAGCGGAGCAAATTTGCGCGAGCTGTGTGAATCTCCCTTCTTCGAAAGATACTTGCGAGTGGCTAGAAGCCGCTTTAACGAGAAAGTTTCCTGAGCAGAAATTCAAAATATCCTATATAGATATGTATAATCCCCCAGAAACGTTGAAGCAAAAGAGCTTTGCCGCGAAGATGATCGAAGAAGATTTATTTTATCCATTGGTCCTCATTGAAGGCGAGATCATTGCAGAAGGAAATGTGCGTCTCAAAAAAGTGGTGGAAACTATGGAAAAATACGGATATACGATACAAGTGTGATATATAATGGAAGAAATAAGAAAAACTGACCCAAGAGCTGCATGCAGTTCTTGGGGCCAGTTTAATGTAGCGTGGTTGGAATCAACCGTTATGGTATTTATACATCCAGAGGATGCCTGATTTCATTAGGCGTGCCACTCTGCCTGTAATTGGACGATTTGCAACAAGACCAAAACCTTGCTTCTTCCCAAGGGAACCTAATGTTCCTTTTAATTTCATTGTAGGGAAGCTTTCCGGAAGTGGTTCATTTGCCCACTTCTTCACAAGAACTTGGACGATTTGCTCTGCTTGAGACTCCGCTAATTGAGCACTTGGCGCATGAGGCAGGCTCGCACAGTCGCCGACGACAAAGATGCTGTCATCATTAGGTAGGAAATGCTGAGGAGTCAGGACAGCTCTTCCTTGACGGTCCTTTTCAATATCCATATCGCGGATGATCTTACTTGGCTGAATTCCAGCTGTCCATACGATGACGTCGCTTTGAACGGCTTCGTCGCCATTATAAAGAAGGTTTGGCTCAACTTTCGTTATATTTGAATGATGGACGATTTCGATTGTATGTTTATCGAACCATGATTCAACAAAGGTGCTTAATCTTTCTGGGAATGCAGATAGAATATGCGGTCCACGGTCGAATAGCTTAACGTTTAAATCTGAACGGCTTTCAATCAATTCACTTGCAAGCTCAACACCACTCAATCCGCCACCAACGATCGAAACGGTTGCACCGGCACCTAAATTATTCAGAGCTGAATATGTGCGACGTGATTTATCGATTGTTTGGATACTGTAAGTATGTGTGTCTGCACCAGGAATATCGTGGTATTTATCTTCGCAGCCAAGGCCAATGACTAAATCATCATATACGACAGGATCTTGATTTTCTATAATGACTTGTTTATTTTCCATATCGATGGAAAGTACTTCTCCGTATACGTTCTTCAAGCGAGGATGTTCAGGAAATGCAACACGGATGTGCTGATCTGGAATGGTACCTGCCGCTAAAGCATAATATTCCGTTTTTAAGCAGTGATAAGGATTACGGTCGATAAGCGTGATGCTCACATTTTCAGGAAGCTGATTAGGCAGCAATCTTTGCAACATGCGCATACCACCATACCCGCCACCAAGTATGACTAGATTCTTCATATGATTTTTCCCCTTTATTTGATCTCTTAAAAATTTGGCTAGCATTTAACTATAGGATTCCCCCAAATGGTCCCCTTTAAAGTGTAAATAAATATATATACCCCAATTAGTAACAAGAATAAAAAATTAGATAATTTTCTTTTTTTACGTACCCCGACAAAAGTATAACGAATATAAAAGGAAATCACAACCGATATCTTGAAATCGGCTGATTTTTTATGCGTAAATATTGACTGTTTATGGGAAAAGTAATAAGATGGTTTGTTAGTAACTGTGAGGTGAAACAATGTACCCGATTATTGAATTTTGTGTAAGCAATCTGGCCAGTGGCGCTCAGGAGGCTCTGGAAAGATTGGAGCGGGATCCGAATTTAGATATCATTGAATATGGTTGTCTGGGATATTGCGGCAGGTGCTCCAGTAACTTATATGCACTTGTAAACGGTGAAGTGGTTTTTGGTGACACTACGGATGAATTGGTGGATAAAATATATAAGTACATTGATGAATATGAAATGTTCTAATCATCAACGGCGAATAAAAGCTGTTCCTCGATGGAACAGCCTTTTTAATTTTCAGTTATGCAGCATCGGACGGGATGTTTCATGTTTCTGCTTGAGTTCCTTAAAGCGATCCCTGGCCATCTGGATGATGGAGGCTTCCCGGGCATTTTTTTGTCTTTCGAACACTAATGAAAAATACTTGATGGCTGCCTTTTCATTTCCTATCCTTCTAGAAATGTCGCCAGCTAGATAGAGGAGCCTTGCTTCAGATACCTGGGTGCCGCTGAAGTCCCCTGTTGAATAGGATGCTTCATACTCCTTCAGGGCGAACCTCAAAAATCTTTCTTCTTGTTCCTTGGTTTGGTTGATCCTGTATAACCAGGCTATCCGTAAACAGATTCCGGCAAGGATAATATGTTTTTCCTTTTTTAAAGCTCCGCAATAACTCGCCAACTTGTATGTATTGATCGCATCTATAATGGATCTCTCCTTGCTGAAATGATGGGGAACCCAAAGGGAGCTGACTTTTTCCATAATGGTTTCCATTGTGGTGGGGGGGAAGTACCGGGAGAAATCCTCGGAATAAGAAAAGCCGCAGTGAGGGCAAACAAAAATATTATAATAAAGTGTGTTAACGGTTGAATCAGCATAAATGGGGTGAAAGTCCGTGTCATACTTAGCTACTTTTACAAAACGCGACCGTACCTTTTTAGTGGTTGATTTTTGCTTGCATAAAAGGCATTCCATTCTTTTGTCATATAGAGGATGTATACCTTCCATGGTGATTACCCCCTTTATTGTAATTTGGAAGTGGGTCCAATAGAACAGTTCATTATACCCACTAATCTTATTATAAACTAATTTTTGTTGGTAAAATAGGTGGGGGAATATGAATTTTTTCAAGCTGGAAAATTGAGCGTGTGAATTTCTTTGGTATATACTATAAAGAGGAATAGTTCTATCTCACATATCAGAAGAAGGAGGGATTTATTGTGAGTGAAGTTGTTCAAATAACAGAAGCTGCCGCTTTTCAGATAAAAGAAATGATGAAACATAATGGCGAAGAGGGTTCATTTTTAAGAGTGGCCGTTAAAGGCGGAGGCTGCAGCGGATTATCCTACGGAATGGGTTTTGAACAAGAGCCTGGGGAAAAAGATAGCCAGCTGGAACAGTTTGAAATCAAGATCCTTGTTGATGCCGAGGATGCAGATATATTGAATGGAACGGTAATTGATTATAAACAAACGATGATGGGCGGAGGCTTTACGATCGAGAACCCAAATGCTATCGCGTCATGCGGTTGCGGGTCTTCTTTCAAAACGGCAAAAAACGCTGGTACACCGGAAAACTGCTAAAAAACTCTAAAACATTGGAAAAGGGGGCACTTTAACGAGTGCCCCCTTTTTTATGCTTATTTGCTGCCTTACATATTGTAAAGGGCCTCTTTGATTGGGAGGGTGCCGCTGAAAATCTCGAATGTTTTATTGAATGTTTTTTCCTCTGTGACTGATTGGGCAAGAACGGCGGCGACATCGGCCCTTGGAATGGATTTATTAGTATGATCCACTTTCTCATCCGCAAAGATTTTTCCGATGGCTTGTTCATTTGTCAAAGCAACCGGCCGGACAATCGTGTAGGTCAGTCCGCTTGCTTTTAAATGTTCATCGGCATCATGCTTTGCTTCGAGATAATGGCGCATTCCTTCTCGGGCTTGTTCCGGATTATCGGAACCGACAGAGCTTAACATGACAAACCGTTCGATGCCCTTCTTCCTGGCGGCATCAACCAGTTTAATGGCTCCGTTCTTATCCACAGCTGTCGTTTTATCCGGCCCTGTTTTTGGTCCAGATCCGGCGGCAAAAATGATGGCTTCCATGTTATCCACTGCTTTATCCACATTTCCCTCTAGATCGGCAAGGATTGGATGTCCGCCGAGTTCTTTTATCGTTTGAGCCTGTTCCTCTTTCCGGATCATCCCGTATACATTCATTTGCGGATTTTTTGATAATTCCCCAATGATCTGTTTCCCGGTCGTTCCGTTGGCGCCTGCAATTAAAATATTCATATATGTGCATTCCCCTTTCTTGGCTTATCCCACTCTTTACCCTTAGAATGACAATGCTAAGCACTGTGGATAACTAATGGAAATAAGTTATCCACAATCATCGAATTGGGGACAACAAAAAACCCGGCTGTGAAAGCCAGGTTTTTTGCGTGATTTTAAAACATGGAAGAGCTGTGCATCGGCTGGACTTTTGCTTTTGGGTCAATATATTGTTTGGCGTGATTGACAGCAGTGGGAGCCTCACCAAAACCACTTGCAATCAATTTTACTTTGCCATCATATGTTGCAATATCACCTGCTGCATAAATTCCGGGGATATTCGTTTCCATTCTGGAATTCACCAAAATACTGTTCTTCTGGATATCGAGTCCCCATTCCTTAATGGGACCAAGGGAAGAAACGAAGCCGTAGTTGACGATGACTGCATCTACCTCCATGGTCTCTGTATCTTCACCATTTGTATCCTTGATGACTATTGTATGGATCCGGCCGTCTGTACCAATCAACTCTGAAGGTATGTAAGGAGTCTTTATTTCAACTTTTGAATTCTTAAGTGTTTCTACACTATGTTCGTGGGCACGGAATTTATCCCTTCTGTGTATGATGCTCACTTTCTCGGCGATTGGCTCCAGCATCAGGGCCCAGTCCACCGCTGAATCTCCACCTCCGAAAACCACCACTTTTTTGCCGGCAAAATGATTGAGGTCATCGATGAAATAGTGAAGGTTACTGCTTTCATATTTTTTTGCATCATCAATCTCTATGCGGCGGGGTTGGAAAGCCCCATTTCCAGCTGTGATGATAATTGTTTTGGAGTAATGGATTTCTTTATCAGTCGTTAACTTGAAAACTCCATCGGCTTGCTTTTCCACTTCTTGAACGGCCTGCTCCAAGACAATATCCTGTTCGAACTTTGCCATTTGTTCTTTCAAATTATTCACTAGCTCCTGTGCGCGCACTTTGGGGAAACCGGCGATATCATAGATGAACTTTTCAGGATAAAGAGCAGACAATTGTCCGCCTAATTGTGGTAGGCTCTCGATGATTTTTACGGATGCCTGTCTCATTCCCCCATAAAATGCAGTGAATAATCCAACTGGGCCTCCGCCAATGATGGTAATATCATAAACTTTTTCATTAACTTCCAACGTTATCCCTCCGATATACTAGGTTTGCTGAAATTTATTCTCTTATTTTAACATAGATGATCTTTTAAAAAACGGGTAAAGTTAGAAAAGTGAGAAAGTTTCGACTATATATGAGCAGTTTCACGATGAATGTTCTTCATTCTCTTTCAAAAGTGGGTAAAATTACTCTTTACCAATGTTAAGCATTTCGTATAAATATGGTTCGGAACTGGGTGAAAAGTAATGCTTTTCGGCTTTATTTTAACCCGAAATAGTTCGGTTTGTTACTTGAAAAAGGTATGGAAAAAGACTAATATTTAATTAGACATCATTTGGTAAAATTTTTATGAATTTTTTATGACATTTATGAAGTGTTAAGTGAAATACGTCACAAATGTATAAGAGTGCTTTTTATAATGGAAATTAATAAGATAGACAATATATTTTAGTTATGGAAAGCATCACAAGAAAATATCGTAAAGGTGGACGAATACTTTTGAAAAAGCCAACTATCGTTGTTTTGGGAGCAGGTTATGGTGGATTGATGACTGTTACTCGCTTACAGAAGGCATTAGGTCAAAATGAAGCAGAAATCGTATTAGTTAACAAAAATGATTACCACTATGAAACAACATGGCTGCATGAAGCATCTGCTGGAACTCTACATCATGATCGTGTGCGCTATCCAATCAAAAGTGTCATTAACAGCAAAGTTAAATTCATCCAGGACTCTGTTTTGGAAGTGAAAACAGATAACAAAAAAGTCATCCTTGAAAACGGCGAAATTTCTTATGATTACTTAGTGATTGGACTTGGACCTGAATCGGAAACATTCGGAATCCAAGGGCTAAAAGAATATGCTTTCTCTATCTCAAACGTGAACACTGCACGAAAAATCCGTGACCATATCCAATTGCAATTCGCTACGTACAGTTCTGAGGTCGAGAAGAATGAAGACCGCTTGACGATCGTTGTTGGAGGAGCAGGATTTACGGGTATTGAATTCCTTGGCGAATTGGCAAACCGTGTCCCTCAACTATGTAAAGAATACGACATCGACTTCCAAAAGGTCCGTATGTACTGTGTGGAAGCAGCACCAGCGGTCCTTCCTGGCTTTGATCCGGAATTGGTGGATTATGCAGTATCTTACCTTGAGAAAAAAGGTGTGGAATTCAAGATCGGTACACCGATCAAGGGGGCGACTCCCGAAGGCATCATCGTGGCAAAAGGCGAAGATGAAGTGGAAGAAATCAAAGCGGGCACCGTTGTCTGGGCAGCTGGCGTACGTGGAAATTCCGTGATAGAGGCTTCCGGTTTTGAAGCTATGCGCGGACGCATCAAAGTGAACCTTGACATGCGGGCACCAGGTCATGACGATATTTTCATCGTGGGGGATTGCGCTTTGATCATCAACGAGGAAATTAATCGTCCATATCCACCTACTGCCCAAATCGCCATGCAGCAAGGTGAGGTCATTGCGAAGAACCTGACTAAATTGGTTCGTAATGAAAGTGACCTTGAAACTTTCACTTTCGAAAACAAAGGAACGGTATGTTCACTTGGTGAAGACAACGCGATTGGTGTTGTCTTCGGCAAGAAAGTTACAGGTAAGACTGCATCATTCATGAAGAAAATGGTTGATAACAGAGCATTGTTATTGATTGGCGGAGCTTCCCTTGTTGCTAAAAAAGGTAAATTCAACGTCCTTTAATTTTTTCGATATATAAATGATGGCCATTTGGGGATTGTCCCTGAATGGCTTTTTCATTGGAATCTCATCCATCGATGAGTGTGTCATAGCGGAGTATGCCCCTTTCTTATGCGGAATATAATGGGGATAAGGATGGCGAAGCGCACCAAGAAAGTCCTTACCTTTGGTACCATATGTTCTTCTGCTGTTTGGAGTTTATCCTGATTATAATGAATATGGGGGAAGTGGATTTTGGTGGAACGATGCAAAAATGTTTGGCTGGCAGTGTCCGGCCTTGTGATATCTGATAAAGGTGAGTGGCTGGTCGTGAATAAAAGGTATGGCGGATTGAAAGGGCAATGGTCGCTTCCGGCAGGTTTTGTCAAAAATGATGAAACCGTCGATGAAGCTGTCGTAAGGGAAGTGTTGGAGGAGACGGGTGTTCAAACAGAAATCGAAGGCATTGTAGGTATGAGAAGCGGAGTCATCAAAGGGGATATAAGTGATAATATGTTGATATTTTTACTTAAACCAGTCAGTTTTGAAGTAACCGCTCAATTGGGTGAATTATATGAAGCTAAATTTTATGACCCTGATTTACTCATGCAGGAGGGGAAGCAATCTTTACTATTGGAACAGCTTTTAGCTTTTAAAAAGGAAAGAATGCAGACGATGCTTGACGGGTTGAACCCGGGAGATCAATTTGGATATACATCATATAAATTATTCATGTGATTTGGGTAATTATCTTTTCTTCGGAATTATTTGGTATAAGTCGTTGACGCAGCAATTATTTTTTCAGTAAACTAAAGGTGTCGCTTTTAAGGAGGGTCAAGAATAACATGCCATTGCCTGTTTTAATTATCTCAATACTCTTATTTTTCATATTGTTTTTCGGAATTGGCTTTTTGCTGAATATGCTTTTTCGTTCTTCGTGGATCATGGTCATCTTATTTCCAATCGTCTTCATCATCATTGTCAATGAAACAAAGCTAATAGAGTATTTTAGAAATCCGGGAATCTCTTTTTCCAATCTTGGAACGAACCTTACATCCCTTCATACGGCAGACATCGTTATTTTATCAAGCGGGCTGCTTGGTGCGGTTTTAGCGGGTGTGGTCATCAAGGTTCTAAGGAAAAAAGGATATCAAATGTTTTGATAATGGAAAGGGCCGTCATTTATGGACGGTCCTTTTTTTGTAGGAAAAATTGGATCTTTCCACGCTTTATGAATACTTTCACTCTGGAAAGGGAACAAATATCCTTGTGAGAGGAGTGGAATTAATACATATGAAGATTGTAAAGGCATTATTTCTGAGGGTTGCTATTATCATATTATTTATCTTGGCCATCGAATCAACCTTAAATCATGTTTTTGGGGCTGTGCCTGAAGGCCATCCTTTTGAGGAGGCAATGAGACAGCATCGAATGCTTGGTCTCGAATATAAAGCGATCCATAGTGGAGGTCAAGTTGCAACGCTAATGGCATCGGCATCCACTAGCAATGGTCCGACGACGATAGCGGAGGCAATCGAGCTCTCGAAATACCCGAAGCATGAAGTTTTGGCTACAGGATATACAGCAGGGTATGAGTCGACAGGAAAGTACCCGGAAAGCCCATCCTATGGAATCACTTATTCAGGGGTGAAGGTGAAACGGGATCTGTTTTCCACCATTGCCGCCGATCTTGCCGTATTCCCTCTCGGAACCATCCTTTGGATTCCGGGCTATGGCTATGGGGTTGTAGCGGACAAGGGTGGTGCGATCAAAGGGAACCACCTGGACCTATACTACGAAACGGTACAAGATGTATACGAGAACTGGGGCAAGAAAACCCTTGAAGTATATGTTGTGCAAAAAGGGAATGGCGAGTTATCTGAAGAACAGCTAAGCAAGTTGAATGAAACAAAGATCAAGCAGGTATTCAAGCCGAAAATCGCTGAGAAAACACTGAACGAGAATGTAGCTTCCTTTGCTTTTTAATGTTTGATAGACAAATCGGAGAAAGTGAAGGTGAAAGGCTGCCTCGATTGAGGCAGCCTTTTTGATTGTCTGCTTCAGTTGTGACGCCCTTAGGCCATGCTTTTGTAGGCTTCAGGATGCAGGGTCTTTGCCAATTTGGAAAGACCATCCAGTAAACGCGGAGAAGGCCGGCAGAATAATGGTTCTTCCATAATGTGAATATTGTTATCCCGGACGGCCTTCATATCAGACCACCCTTTCCGTTTCTTGACCAGCTCTGGGTTTACCTTTCGTAAAGGGACACCGACCCAAGCTAAGCAAATATGGTCGGGATCCTTTTTTTTGACATCTTCGGAAGTGACTTGAATGCTTGCCATGTCGACATCTTCGAAAAGGTTATATCCTCCTGCAAGCGTGCTGATCTCGGATAACCAATTAACTCCCCCTGGGCTGAATAAGGGATTAGGCCACCATTCCCAATACAGGGAAGGCTTTGTTTCAATTTTGTCGGCGACGTTTTTATATTGAAGGATGGCATGACGGAATTTGGCATCCTGTTCCTCTGCTTTTTCCTTAAGATCGATGGCCTCGCCCAAGGTCACTAAATCTTTTGCGATATCTTCAAGTGATTGCGGGTTGAAGATGATATGAGGGATGTTCCGTTCTTTTAGCCCTTCAATATTTTTTTCCATGCCCGGTACACTCAGGGAAGCCAGCACCAAATCGGGTTTTAGTGATTCAACATGATTGATGTCGATCGATAAGTCGGGCCCCACCTTGGGTAGGTGCTGTATGGTTTCAGGCCAATCAGAGTAGTCATCGATGGCGATAAGCTGATCTTCAATCCCTAGATATGTGCATAGTTCCGTATTGCTGGGGCAAAGAGAGATTATTTTCAAATTGAACACCTACCCTTGAAAGATGAAAAAGTGAAGTGCCAGTGCAATGAATACTCCGGTCAAGGCTCCGAAAAATACCTCGATTGGCTTATGGCCCAACAGTTCCTTTAATTGTTGCTGTTTCTGTTTATCTTCTTTTTTCTGCCAGTTCTTTGCTTGCTCGACAAATGTATTGAAGTCGGTAACGAGCTGGTTCAGGACAGCTGCCTGTTCTCCTGCCTGCCGTCTCACTCCTGTTGCATCGAACATCGTGATGACTGCAAAGATCGTGGCAACCGCAAATACAGGGGAATCCATTCCGGTTTCGATTCCTACCGCTACGGTTAGGGCTGACACGGCCGCAGAGTGGGAGCTTGGCATACCGCCTGTGGAGTTAATGAGTGACCAGTTCACTTTACGAAATGCTATGAAGTGGATGGGCACTTTAATGAATTGAGCAAAGAAAATGGCAATCAATGCTGCGATTAAAGGGAAGTTGAGTAATAATTCCAAGAGTATCAGCCTTCTTTCTAGTTATAAGTAAAGATGAAAACCATATCTGGGTAAATACATCCTGCTCGGAATAAGGCCCTTATTATTAGTTCCATTCAGTCCTGTCGATTCCCTGCTGGTAATAGTATAAATATGATCTTTCTTATACTATTACTCTAAAGTCACCCAATCTAAACTATATCCCTTTTTATTATTATTTTCGCAGGCCTTATTCGAAAATTTTTGAAGATTTCGTTATAATGAGTGTAATTGAATGGAGGAGGTAGCAGGATGTTTACAGTAAAAGATTCCCTGAATATAGATTTGATTGATGAATGCCTGATTCTAGGCGTGTTTGACGGGCCCGTAAAATTTACAGGCATAGGAAAAGAAGCGGATGAGCGATTGGACGGCCAGCTAACAGAGTTAGTGAAAGCCGGAGAAATCTCTTCCAAGAAAAAATCGGTGGTCAAAATACATACATTAGGTAAATTAAGCGTAAAGAGATTGATTTTCGTAGGGTTGGGCAAGGAAAAGGAGCTATCCTTTGAGACCCTTCGCGAAGCGTTGGGAAAAGCACGTAAGACGATTAAGGAATCCAAGGTTACGACTCTTTCGATCGCTTTGGATACATTCACGACTGAAAATCTGGATGCATTGGACGCAGCGCATGCTTGTTCTGAGGCTTTCGAACTTGCTTCCTATAAATTTGAAGGATACAAGCAAAAATCGAATCAGGTTGAAAAAAGCCTCGAATCGATCACGGTTTACAGTGAATATGGTCAAGAAGAGGTCGGTGCCGCGCTTCATGTAGGGAGAATCTTCGGAAGGGCGACGAACTCAGCCAGAACATTGGTCAACGCACCAGGCAATTTGTTGACTTCCACGGATTTGGCGGACTATTCATCCGCCTTGGGCGAACGTTATGGTTTTGAAGTGGAGATACTCGAGAAGGGAGATATGCTCAAGTTGGGGATGGGCGCACTTCTTGCTGTCAATAAAGGTTCGGCCGAACCTCCGAAAATGATCGTTCTGAAGTATCAAGGAAAGGATGAATGGAAGGATGTTATCGGGCTGGTCGGTAAGGGCATCACATTCGATACGGGTGGATACTCATTGAAAACGAAGGCTGGAATCGTTGGGATGAAAACGGATATGGGCGGTGCGGCAGCTGTTTTAGGTGCAATGGAAATTATCGGCGAATTAGGACCCGATCAAAATGTCGTGGCTGTCATTCCAACCACTGATAACATGATCAGCGGTGATGCATTCAAGCCGGATGATGTGATCACTGCCATGAGCGGCAAGACGATAGAGGTATTGAATACGGATGCGGAAGGCCGGCTGGTTTTGGCGGATGCCATGACGTACGCTAAACATCATGGGGCTGACTATCTTATTGACGTTGCCACTTTAACGGGCGGTGTAATAACGGCGCTGGGCATGGAAATGACGGGTGCAATGACTAATGACACGGCATTCTATGAGCAGGTCGCCAACGCCTCAGAGGAGGCCGGAGAGCCCATTTGGAGATTGCCGATTACAGAAAAGGATAAAGAACGGGTACGCAATAGTAAAATAGCGGATTTGAATAATTCACCTGGAGGGGCAGGACATGCAATCATGGGCGGGGCCTTCATCGGCGAATTTGCTGAAGGCACTCCGTGGGTCCATCTGGATATTGCCGGAACTTCCACAACCTCGAACAACTCCGAATTGTGTACGGCGGGGGCTACCGGTGTAATGGCACGAACGCTTGCACTATTGGTTGAAACCTTTGAAACGAAAACAAGATGAACCCAAATATCCGAAGCCGAAAATAGGCTTCGGTTTTTTTACCAAAAGAGTGTGGTGGACGTTATACATCCCTCCATTTCAAACTGACGATGATATGACAATTTTCTTCCCCCGCTTTAGGATAAAAATCAAAACGGATCCCATCGGGGTTATACGTGATATCAGGCTCGTTATTAATTCCTATCTTTCGGATCATATCGATCACGACACTCTTTTGCGATGCTTGGGCTGCGGTCATCAACCGGTTCGAGAAAGGCTTGGATGTGGCTAAAGTATCCATGACTTTTTTTACATCAGGCATTAAAAATTGCGAGGTCTTTGCCGATTTAACCAGCAGATCTGGATTGGTTGCCGAGTAGGGACGCAATGTTCCTTCCCGTTCCCGATTCATATTCATTGCCCCGGCGTGAGGCGTAAATAGGATGGGGTCATATAAAAAATAAGGGAAATCCTCCAAAAGGTTTCCGTCCTTTCCTTAAGTCTGTCTATAGACACGTTTTCGTTATACGTTAAAATATGTATAAAGGCCAGACGATATGATTGCGGTTTGTGAATGACCTTTCTCCTGCAAACAAACTTCTTGAAAATTATGATCAAAGACACACTATTATTTGTAAACTGCTTCATTGACAGGTATAGTGTATAGTAATATACTTACTTACCTAAAGTAAGGAGAAGGCACACTATAAATTATAAAATAGGTGATGTTAACATGAAAATAACCGAGGAAACAAAAAACCTTTTAATAGATAAAATGAATATCATCAAAACCCCGGGAAAAGCTGATATATGCCTTGTGGGACCTGTGAACCTGCCTGTTGAACAAGGAGATTTCTCAACGGTTTTCCAATGGTATACATGGCTTCAGCTTGACGGCGCGGATAATGGCAAGGAAGCGGTGCTTGATTCGCTTTCGGAAGCCAACCTCGCTTTTGGACAGCAATCCTCCGTATTGGTGTATGGAGATTTTAAAAATTCGGGAGATGCACTTGTCCGGATGCATAGCATCTGTCACACGGGTGATATCTTCGGCAGTAAACGCTGTGATTGCGGCTACCAGCTCCACCAATCGATGAAAATGATAGCCGAACATGGGTGCGGGGCCATCTTTTACCTTGCAGACCATGAAGGAAGAGGGATCGGCCTGTTTTCCAAATCACTTGCCTATTTGCTTCAGCAGGAGGGTTATGACACGGTCGAGGCGAATGAGGCTTTAGGATTCGAAGATGATACGCGATCTTACGAGGGAGCCATTCGAGTGTTGAGTGAACTGCGCGAGAATCCGGTGACTTTAATCACGAACAACCCCAAAAAGCTGGACGCCCTCATGAAGCATGGACTTGCGGCAAAGGACCATATTCCGCTTTGGGGCGGTTTGACGGAAGATAATAGTTTCTATCTGGATACAAAAGTTAAGAAGTCTGGACATATTCCCCAAAAGAAGCCAACTTTGATTGTATAAGGAGAGCTATAGGATGAATGATGATCAATATTACATGAAGCTTGCACTGGATCTGGCGGCCAGTGCAAAAGGAAAGACGAACCCGAATCCAGTGGTCGGTGCAGTCATAGTCAAAGACGGCGTGATAGCCGGGACAGGGATCCACCGTAAAGCGGGTGAACCGCATGCGGAAGTGCACGCTTTCAAAATGGCGGGTGAGTATGCAGAAGGTGCAACGCTATATGTGACTCTTGAGCCTTGTTCACATTATGGAAAGACCCCTCCTTGTGCAAATTTGGTGAAAGAATCAGGTGTCCGGAGAGTTGTAGTGGCTACTCAAGATCCGAATCCGGAAGTGGCCGGCAGAGGGATATCGATCATAAAGGAAGCGGGCATTGAAGTGGAAGTTGGCATCCTGGAAAAGGAAGCTCAAAGGCTGAATGAGCGTTTCATTCACAATATGCTGACGAATCGGCCATTTGTCATATCGAAGTATGCGATGACGCTCGATGGAAAACTTGCAACCCACACAGGCCATTCAAAATGGATAACAGGGGAAGAATCACGTCATTCCGTTCATTTGCTGCGTGATGAGGTGGATGCCATTCTTGTTGGTATCGGGACAGTATTGGCCGATGATCCATCACTGACGACCAGACTTCCGGAAGGCGGAGGGAAAAATCCGATCCGGATCATTTTAGACAGTGAATTACGGGTTCCCTTGGATGCCAATGTTGTACAAGTATCAGATGCGAAAACCTTGATTGTAACACAGGAAAATGCACCTGCGGATAAAATGGACCGTTTACGTGAAAAAGGGATCGAATTCATTTTCATCCCCAAAAACGGGACGGGACTGAATCTAAGCGCTTTGATGGAAGAGCTGTATAAAAAGGGGATTACGGATGTCTTGCTGGAAGGCGGAAGCGAAGTGAATGCCTCTTTCCTTAGGGAAGGGCTCATCGATAAATACTTGATTTATATAGCACCTAAATTATTGGGCGGAAGAAACTCATTAACACCGTTTACTGGAATGAATGTGGATACGATGGATGAAGCGATGGATGTTTCCTTCTCTGGCGTGGAAACGTTTGGCGAGGACATACGCATCACGGCTTATCCTAAATTAAAATAGACAACAGGTGAAGAGGCATGTTGGTTAAATCAGATGTATGCATAGTCGGATCAGGACCTGGAGGAGCCCTGTTGGCTTACCTATTGGCCAAGCAGGGCATTTCAGTCGTATTGCTTGAGAGGCATCCTGAGGTTTCAAGGGAGTTCAGGGGCGAGTTCCTGAACGATGAAGGAGAGGGCATTCTTAAAAAACATGGTTTATTCGAGAGTGTGGAAAGACTAGGCTTGCTTAGGATGGAACAAATTGAATATTGGAATGACGGCGAAATATTCAAAAGGATTTTCCCTGAATGGCCTGTCGATCATGTTGGGATACATGTCCCTCAAAATCATCTCCTTACAGCTATATTGAATGAAGCCGAAAAGCTGGACTCTTTTCAATTGATGATGAATACGAGGGTTACGGACTTGATACAGAATGAAATGGGCCGTTTTACAGGTGTCAAGGCTCGAAATGGCGGAAATGACCTGGAAGTGCAAAGTTCATTGATAATCGGAGCGGACGGCAGATTTTCCATCGTTCGAAAAAAAGCGGGGATTCCAGTCGTGATAAAAAATCATGGTTATGATTTACTGTGGGCAAAAATCCCAGCCCCCGAGGGATGGAAGCCTTCAATCAAGATGGCATTGGTCAATGGCTCACAGGTTGCCCTCTTCACTCAGGCTGGAGGTTTCATCCAAATTGGCTGGAATATCGAACATGGTTCGTTTCCGCATTTGCGAAAACAGCATTTTGATCCGTTCATCGAAGATTTGCTTTTTGCCTTTCCTGAATTAAAAAAGGTTGTGAGTGAAAATATCCGCTCTTGGCATGACTTCATTTTATTGGACGTTTACAGTAGCTATTGTGAAACATGGACAAAGGATGGCGTTGCTTTATTAGGTGATGCAGCCCATACGATGACACCTACAGGTGCATTCGGTCTCAATTGTGCCATGAAGGATGCCGATATATTAGCCGAGCTTATTTCTGGATGCATCCTGCAGGGAGATGCTGATTTCCTTGGGCTTAAAATCGCTGAGCCAGAAAGAAAAGCCGAAATTGATAGATTACAGGCCATTCAGGTGGACAAGGAAATTTCCTTCGCATCACAGTTTGCCGCCGCTTATGTTTGAATGGGAGTGAAAGATATGAAATTTGGTTTTGATATTGACGATACCCTTATTAACTTGAGGGAGTTTGCGTTCCATCTTTATAATGAAAAGCTTAATACGAATATAGAGATATCGAAATTCAGAGCTTTAAAGACGTTGGAGATCCATGAAGCTTTCGGGCTTGATAAAGAGGCTGGGGGCAAGATGTGGAACAGCCTTGCCGATGAAGTTTATTATTCATCCTGTCCAGCCTTCGAGGGCGCAGTGGAAACGCTGCAGGAGCTTGAACGCGATGGTCATGAAATCTATTACATCACAGCCAGAAAAGCGGAGCATGGTGAACGGACGAAAAAATGGCTGATTGAAAACGGCTTTCCGGTTAAGGATGACCATTTTTACTGTGGTATGAAGGATCATGAAAAAATTGATACGATCCGCAAATTGGAATTGGATTATTATTTTGATGATAAACCGGCAGTGCTGGAAACTTTATTGGATATTCCAACGAAAGTGTATGCAATAGATAATTCCTATAACAGGGAATTGGATATTCCAAGACTGACAAGCTGGTTTGAATTAAAAGAAATCCTCTCCAAATAATTCAATTCACATTATTGAGGGATGACTTGATAGACTTGGGTCATCCTTTTTTTGTATACTGATATGAATAGTGATTCATTTATTTATAGAAAAAAGTTGGGGGTAATGGGATGGAAAGAAATATTGAACAGTCATTGATCGGCACGCTTGGGATAGAAATGAAAGAAGTCGGTGATGGGAAAGTCATTGCGAAGATGCCTGTAGATGAACGAACTAGGCAGCCGTATGGTTTATTGCACGGGGGAGCGTCCGTTGCCCTTGCTGAATCTGTTGCAAGTTTTGGCGGCATGCAGCTGGTGGATCGTACAAAACAGGCTGTCGTCGGACTTGAAATCAATGCCAATCATGTAAGGGGCGTCCGTTCCGGTTTTGTTACCGCAGAAGGGAACATCCTCCATCGCGGGAAGACGACGATGGTGTGGGACGTGAAAATCCGTGATGAAGAGGATCATCTTATCTGCGTTTCACGCTGTACATTGGCCGTTATCGACTTACCAAAGCCAAAATGAATCAATAGAACAATCGCAATAAAGTGGCGCAATGATCCCACAGTATCCGGTTTAAGTATAATATGGCAGCAGATTATTGTATGAGAAGAGGTGTTTTTATGCTGGTTGGTCATATACAAGAAATCACCCGTCATCCTGTAAAATCATTCACTGGTGAACAGGTACAGAAAACGAGGGTGATGGATTATGGACTATATGGAGATCGCAGCCATGCCTTTAAAGGAAAAAATGGGAAATTCCTGACGATAACCCAAGTCCCGGAAATGGTCCGTTATCAAGCTGCTTTTTCTGGTGAGGAAACCGTTGACCAATATCCGGAAATCAAGGTGAAGACCCCAACAGGACAGGTGCTGACATGGGGAGAGGAAGCCTTTCAGGAGGAAATGGAGCGGTTGTTGAAACAGGAGGCAGCACCAGTTGTTTATCATCCTGCACATATTCCGGTAGGTGCGATTGAAGAAGAAAACATCCTGCTTGTCAGTGATGCCTCGATTGGCGAATTGACAAAGCTTTGGGGAAAAGAACTGGATGGCAGGAGATTCAGGCAAAATTTGGTGCTATCTTTAGTGAACAAAACGCCCTTTTTAGAAGAGCAATGGTTCGGAAAAAGGATTCTAATCGGAAATGAAGTGGAATTGGAGATCAAAAGGTATTGTGAGCGTTGTATGATCATAACGGTCAATCCAAGCGATTCCCATAGAGATCCAACTCTCCTGAAAACTGTCGTCAAGGAAAGGAACAATCATTTTGGCGTATATGCCTCGGTCATCAAAACAGGTGAAATCAGAGTGGGGGACCAGGTATTTTTAAAGGATTGAAACAGAAAAGAGCTGCTCCTGTAATCAGGGCAGCTCTTTTGCATGGCAGGGATCACCGGGTTTTCTTTAAATCATCCTGGACACTCCGATCCCACATCTTGACGCCAGTATGATAAGCCGAGCGCATGATTAAATGTCCGGCAACAGGACTGGTCATGAAGATAAAGATGATCGCGAGCACGACCCGGAAATCGAAATGGCCATGTTCATAGTAAAAATATAACAAGGTGCCGATCAGGATGAACATGATTCCAAGAGTCGAGCTCTTTGAGGCAGCGTGATTTCTTGTATAGACGTCGGGCAGCCGGATGATGCCGAAAGCCGAGACTAAAAAGAGAAAGACTCCCATTAATAGGAATAGGGCTGATAGGATTTCAACGATTGCGGTCATCTTCGATTATCTCCCCTTTCTCAAGGAATTTGGCGAAAGCGACCGTTCCGATGAATGATAGGATCCCGAGCAGTAGAATGGCTTCCAGATATGCGCTTGTATCCATGACAATGGAGGCAAGTGCAACGATTGCGATAAGATTGATTCCCATTGCATCGAGTGCGATGACCCGATCCGGTACGGAAGGCCCTTTGATTAAACGGTATAAGAATCCAATCATGGAAAGCAAAACACCTAGCAACGCGATTTTAAGCATTAGATCGAACATTATTTGCCCACCTCCATAATCGCTTTTTCAAATGTATTCTTAATGCTGTCCACAGCCTCATCTTTGTCGGCAATATCCATCGCGTGGATATAAAGAATCCGATTATCTTCCGATACCTCAACGACAAGTGTTCCTGGTGTAAGTGTAATTAAATTCGATAGTATCGTAATTTCCCAATCCTTAGTCAGCACGGTTTCAAATGCGAATATGCCAGGTCTCATATCCAGGCTCGGTTTAAGCACGGCCTTCAGGACGCTAATGTTGGAAAGTATGAGTTCCCTTGCGAATATGAGGAGCAATAGAACGACGGCATTCACCCTTTTCAAATAAAAACGTTCATTGAAAAAATGACGGAAGACGAACATGATGCCGAGCCCCAATATATATCCGATGATAAAAGTGCTCCCGTTAAACTCATTTTTCAAAAACATCCAGATAACCGCAAGGAACACATTCAATAAAATTTGGAATGACATCAGGCACTACTCCTTTAAAACCGCTTTGTTATAGATTTCGGGATTCATTAATGAATCCACAGCTTGTGTAATGAATGGGTAAATCGATTCAGTTCCTACTCCGAATAAAACGGAAATGATCACAAGTATGACAGCAGGGACCAGCATTTTATTAACCGTTTGATTAGTTAAGGTATAATCAGCTTTCGGAGTTCCCCAAAAGCCATTCATGAATATTTTCATGACGGAATATAGGACCATCAAACTTGAAAGTAAGACAATGGCCATTCCAAAGTAGGCCCCTTTTTCGGCAGCTCCCTGAAGAATCAGGAGCTTGCCGGCAAAACCGCTGAATGGCGGGATTCCCGCCAATGATATGGCAGCTATGAAGAAGGTCCATGCAACGGCCGGGTATTGCTTGATCAAGCCGCCCATGTCCCGCAAATCATCCGATCCGCTGATTTTGATCATGATGCCAACCAGCAGGAAGAGTGCAGCCTTGATCAGCATGTCATGAATGATATATAGAATGGAGCCTGATAAAGCCTGTTCATTCATGACGGAGATGCCGAACAGGATAACCCCGACGGCGATGATGATATTGTAAATGATGATTTTTTTTACATCCCAATAAGCTATCGCACCAATGACACCGATGATGATGGTCAAGATGGCAAGTATCGCAAGGAAAGTATGGGTGAAATCCTGGTCATGATAAAACATGAGTGTATAGGTCCTGAAAATGGAATAGATCCCGACCTTTGTCAGCAATGCCCCGAATAGGGCCATCACGGGAATGGGTGGAGCATAATAGGACCCAGGGAGCCATTGGAAGAGCGGGAAAATGGCTCCCTTCAAACCGAATACGATCAAAAAGCCAATCGCTATCACCGAGACGATACCAGGCTGGTTGACTTCCGCTATCTTCTGGCTGATGTCCGCCATGTTCAATGTTCCTAGAACTGAATAAAGGTACGCCACCATGATGACGAAAAAGGAAGAGGAAAGCACATTGACGATGATATACTTCAATGATTCCCTCAGCTGGATTTTCGTCCCTCCCAGTACAAGCAGCACGTAGGAAGCCATCAGCATGACTTCGAAGAAAACGAATAGATTGAAAAGATCCCCCGTAAGGAAGGCACCGTTTACACCAATCAGCAAAAATTGAAATACAGGATAATAATAATGTCTTTCACGTTCCTCCCCTATGGAATAAAAGGAGTAAAGCAGTATGGCCAATCCAATGATATTCGTGGTCAGTACGAGCAGCGAAGAAAGCATATCTGCGACGATCACGATCCCGAATGGCGCATCCCAGCTGCCGACACCTAAAGTCAAGATCCCTTGAGTATGGACCGTAAACACTAGATAAAGGGAAATCGCAATTCCTATTAGAGAGGAAAAAAGGGATATCCCTCTTTGGAGTTTGATTTTTTTTGCAAAGAAAATGAGAAAGATGCCTGTGAAAAGCGGCCATAAAACAGGCATGAAAGTTAGATTATTCATTCGCTTCCGTACCTCTCATTTCATCCATGTCATCCGTGCCGAGTTCCTGGTAGGTCCGGTAAGCAAGTACCAGCAGAAATGATGTGACCCCGAAACTGATGACGATCGCCGTCAAGATAAGCGCTTGCGGAAGCGGATCGACATAGGATGAGGCTTCATCACTCAGCAATGGAACGGAACCGCCTTTCAAACCGCCCATCGTCAATATCAAAAGGTGGGCGCCGTGACTAAGCAGCCCAGTACCGATTATGATTCTTAAAATGCTTTTGGAAAGCATTAAATATGTCGCACACATAAATAGTATTCCAATGACAATGGCCATTAAAAGTTCCATTATTCACTCTCCCCTATCGTTTGAATAATGGTCATCGTTACACCAACAACCACAAGATAAACACCCAGATCAAAAAGTACCGCGGTATGAAGCGAAATGTGCCCAAGAAGCGGTAAATCAACATAATGATAAACATGTGTCATGAGGGGCACCCCAAACACGAGCCCACCGGCTACGGTCAAGCTGGATATGAGCAAGCCTGAACCGATCATTAACTTATAGTCAATCGGCAAGATGCCGGTAACGGTCTTAATGTCGAAAGCGAGCAACAGCAGGACTATGGCGGCTGAAGTCATTAAACCGCCGACAAACCCGCCTCCTGGCGAATAATGCCCGCCTAAAAAGATGGCAACCGCGAACAGCAGGATAACAAAGGCGGCGACTTTCGTAACCGTTTGAAGAATTAGGTCATTTTGCTTCATGATTTATCTTTCCTCCCCGTCAAACGCAGTTTGATCATCGCGAATATTCCGAGCGCAGCGATGGAAAGGACAGTGATTTCAAACATTGTATCAAGTCCGCGGAAGTCAACGAGAATGACGTTCACGACGTTTTTTCCGCCTGCTTCCTTATAAGCATTTTCAAGATAGTAATTTGATATGGAATCAAATAGTTTGTGGCTATGTGCCGATAAGGCAATCAATGTCACGATGACTCCTACACCAATGGATATCAACGCGTTATTCAGCTTGAATGTCATCCGTTCTTCCTTTCTGCTTGCCATTAATGGAAGGTGGAAGAAACAGAGCAAAAACAAGGATACCGAAATCGTTTCGATGACTAGTTGGGTCAGGGCTAAATCTGGTGCCCGCAGCAAAACGAAAAATAAGGAAATCGTATAACCGACCGCTCCTAAGATGATAATGGAAGTTAAACGGGATCTTGCAAACAGAATGGCGATCGAGCCAATTACGATGATCGCAGCCAATATCAATTCATAGAGGCCGATCCGGGCAAAGTTCCCTGTATCCAATTTAAATGCATCCTTCCAATATAGCGTAAAGCCCAATGAGAGAATGAAGAAAAGAAAGATTGAAAGCAGATATGTCCGAATATAACCTGTCATTAAAAATTTCATGACGGATGATGCTGAGCGATCGAGCCCTCTAACCCCGTTATCATACAAAGCATTCAGGGAGATGCGTTCAGGAATCCATCTTGTGATCTTCTGCCACTTCGGAAGCGTTTTGTATAAAAGAATTCCAAATGCTATGATGCCGACGGTCATCCATACTTCAGGATTGAATCCATGCCAGAAGGCGATATGAACTTGGAAATCGGGACCCGCCAAGCTAGGCTGTATGCTGGCTACCGCAGGTTCAATGATCCGTGAAGATAGCAAGTTTGGAAAAATACCGAAAACGATGACCAACGAAGCAAGGATGATCGGGGATATCAGCATCCCGACCGGTGCCTCGTGGGGCCTCTTGTCCAATAGTTGCAACTGAAGTTTGCCTGTAAAGGGTTTGAGCACGACGATCATGCTATATATAAAAGTGAATACACTGGCTACCCATGCCGCCACAGGGAAAAGGACCCCCCATGTCTCCATATTGAAGATATTCAATTCCAATACATTCACCATGCTGGCCAAGAACATTTCCTTGCTCAAAAAACCATTGAAGGGCGGAAGTCCAGCCATTGAAAAAGCGCCTATGACAGCGACGGTGAAAGTGATCGGCATCACCTGCATCAATCCGCCGAGCTTTCTGATATCACGTGTACCGGTTTCATGGTCAATGATGCCGGCAACCATGAAAAGGCTGCCTTTAAAGGTCGCATGATTAATCAAGTGGAATACTGCAGCAACCGTGGCTGCCAAGTATATATTTTCCCCAAAAGATTCATAGTGGAGGGCCGCTGCACCAAGTCCCAAAAGCGACATGATCAATCCGAGCTGACTGATGGTGGAAAAAGCGAGAATACCCTTTAAATCAGTCTGCTTGATTGCTGAGAATGAGCCCCAGAACAGGGTGATCAATCCGGCGATCGAGACGAGCCAGAACCATAATCCTGATTCTGCAAAGACAGGGCTTAATCGGGCTACCAAATAAATTCCGGCCTTGACCATTGTGGCGGAATGAAGATAAGCACTGACCGGTGTCGGGGCTTCCATTGCGTCAGGAAGCCAAATATGGAACGGGAACTGTGCAGATTTGGTGAACGCTCCAAGCAGCACAAGCAAAAGTGCAGGAATGAAGAGCGAGTGGTCCATAAGTTCCCCGCTTTGGGCAATCAATTCACGAATGCTGAATGTATTCCCCATAATGGAAAGGAGAATGATGCCGCCAAGCAAGCTTAAGCCGCCAAGCACAGTGATCAAAAGGGATTTCTGCGCCCCATAACGTGAACGCTCCCTTTCATTCCAATATCCTATCAAGAGAAAAGATGATAAACTCGTAAATTCCCAAAATGAATAAAGAACAATTAGATTATCGGATAAGACGACACCAAGCATCGCTCCCATGAAAAGCAAAAGGAAGACGTAAAATTGGTTCAGCTTTTCTTTCTCTTTCGATAAATAGAAAATTGAATAAAGAACGACGAGTGAACCTATACCTGTAATGAGTAAGGCGAACAAAAGGCCTAGTCCATCTATATAGAAATCAACATGAATTCCGAGAGAAGGAATCCATGTAGCGCTTTCCATAATGATATCCCCTTGTTTGGTCACGGAAATGAACCTTGAAAAATACGTGAAAAGGAGAATCGGTAAAATCAATACAAACCATCCTGTATGTATTTGTCGGAATAGTTTGTATAATATTGGTACGATGATTGCTAATAGAAACGGTGATAATACCGCCCAATGAAGTAAAGACATAAACTCCCTCCCTTTTTTAAAACGAAGTCAGTCGTCTTATTATGCTTTTTTTGAGCAATCCTAGACGTTAGGAAATCTTCGCTGAATATGTATTTTTTTATCGAATACTTGCCTCGCTTAAAAGTATAACGCAATTTATGTGGGTTTGCATGGCTTTGAAAACGGTGAAGGCTAACTTGAACGAAGTTTTATATATAGGTAGAAAAGGAGGGGGAACAGACCTGAAAAATTTATTAAAAAAATTTTCTTAAGGGTGAATTAATAGAGTATCCATTGAGAAAAAGTGGGTTATCTAGCATAATATAGGATAAAAGGCGCGCGGATGGAAAAATCATGAAAAACACATATTTACTTAGCTATTTACCAATCATTTCAATCTTATTATTCAGCCTCTCCTTTGCCATTTATGGGGAAATGCAAATGCTCAAGTTATTTGGGAATTTGGGAATTTGGGAATCTATTAAGGGATGCTTGAGTTCTTTTCTGAAACCGGCATCAAACTGGCGCTGCTGATCGTATTGCTCCTATCATTCTTCATGGTTCTCGCTGCATTGAAGCTGATCTCCGATACGATATTGGAGCTGTCTTTATTATTCTTTTCCAAGGATTCGGAGGGTAAAGCCCTTACCAGTGTAAGAAAGGGAGCGGTCATATATGTGATTGGCGGTGCCTGTTCATTGTTCAGTGTTCAATTCATCATCGGGCTTGGGTCGATCTTTATCGCAACGAATATTGTGGCTTTAATTTATTTTGTCAATAAGTTAAGCCCAAGCCTGGACTTATCGAGGCTGGTGGGATTGGTCTTCTTTCCAATCTTCGCTTGGACGGCACTGATTTCAATTGTCGCTTATGCGGGATTGAAGCTTTATAACAGCGTTATTGCAAGTCTTCCCATATAGCAAAAAAGAAGGTGCCAACTCGGCACCTTCTTTTTTCATTCGGCAGTCTGGCTGATATCCTTCCAAATCAATACATGGGGTGAGTGTGAATAGATGGATTGCAGAGTGGATGGCTTGTCTCTCCCAACCCAAACCCCCGTTGTATAGTTTGCTGTCAGACCGACAAACCATATGTCTTTCACGTCATTGGTCGTACCGGTTTTCCCGCCGACATAATCCGTAGGAAAGTAGGCTTTGCGGGCTGTCCCGGAAAGGGACGTTTCGTGGAGCAGCTGCAGCATCTTGGCTACGGTGCCTTTGCTCCATATCTCCTTGGAACGGTCTTTCCATTTATAAAGGACTTTACCTTCTTGATCGGTGACTTTAGTAATGGCCCGCGCTGGCTGATAGTTTCCGTCATTGAAGGAAGTATAGGCATCCGTCAGTTCTAGGGGGCTCATGCCATATTCGAATCCGCCTATGGCCGAACTTGTATGGTGGTCTTTTTTTGCTCACCTTTTTAAAGTCGAAAGCATCCAGGTACTTGAAACTCGTCTCAACCCCCGTCTTTTCAAAAAGCCTTATGGCGGGTGTGTTATAGGATTGAGCGAAGGCAGTTCTTATTGAGACCATCCCGTAGCTGTCACAGCTATAATTCTTTGGGCAATAGCTATTGCTGCAATAGCTTGCTCCACTAACGAGCTGATTGATGTCTGCATCCGTTTCTTCTAATTAGGGAGCATAATCGAGAAGTGGCTTAATGGCTGACCCTGGCTGCCTATAGCTTTGGTATGCCCGATTGAAAGAATTTTTTTTATAATCCTTTCCCCCAATCAAAGAGACAAGCTCGTGCGTATGATGCTGTATAACCACTAAAGCTCCCTCGATATCATTGACACCGAGTTTTGATTGAACAGCAGTCTTTGACTGTGTTTGCAGTTTAGTATCGAGGGCGGTATGGATGGTTACACCGGAATTCAAAAGCTTTTTTATCTTTTTATCCAGCTCGGATTCTGCCTGCTTACGGATAGCGATATCAGGGCTTTGCAGAGTTTTGTCGAGACCCTCGGAGGATGCAACCAGGTTTTTCAATTCCTGATGAACATACGCCACGTAATCGGGATATAAGTCGACTGGGGTGGACAAGTCTAATTTAATCTTACTTTTGATAAGTTTTTCGTACTCGTCCTGTTTTAAATCACCTTTGGCCACCATTTGTTTCAGTAATATCTCCTGACGCTGTTTCGTTGCATCGAAATGTTTAAGAGGTATAGTTTTCCGGATTATTAGGGATTGCGGCCAGGAAGGCAAGTTCCGCCTTGGATAACTCTCCAGTCGGTTTACTGAAATAATATTGGGAAGCAGCTTCGATTCCATATGCGCCATTACTGAAATATATGGCATTCAAATACAGCTCCATGATTTCCGGTTTTGATTTTTTTCTCTCTATCTGATGGGCATAAATGAGCTCACTGAGTTTTCGGTTATACAACCTATTGTGTGAGAGATAAACATTCCTGGCCAGTTGCTGGGTAATGGTACTGCCGCCTTGTTCGATTGTTTTATTTTGTGAATTGATAAGAAGCGCCCTGCTTATGCCGGATATATCAACGCCTGCATGATCATAAAATTTCTGATCCTCTGTAACGATGAACAGATTTTCCAGGAAAGGGGTGATGTCTTCAAGTTTTAGGTAAGTTCGTTTCTCACCAGTGGAAATTTCACTGATGACTTTCCATTTGCGGCCTTCATGTAACTATAGCCAGTTTTATCGATTCAATGGGAATTCGCTCGTCGAGTACATGATAGGGAGATTGCGCTACGGACCACTCCCGATAAGAAAGGAAAATGGAAAAGATCAGTATGGGAACTAAGAGGAAAATCGTGATATAACCAAGATACGTGCGCATAGTTCAACTTCCTCACTAATATATTTTTAGTATGTCCTTGGATTGAAGGGATGAAAAAATGGTACTTTTGGTCCACTCATCCATCATAATCCATATATGGTAGACAATAAAGAGTTTTGGGTAAATTAGGTATGACGTCAGGGTCCGTATCCGAATGGTATGTTACGATCCTAAGAAAAAATTTCTAAATCTTCTGTTATAATGAGAAAAAAACCATTTTTTGTTTATATGTTGATGTCAGGAATATGAAGGGGGTCATAAAAATGGAGGAACAACAGCAATATGTATTCATTGATTTTGAATTTACGATGCCGGAAGGAAAAGCCAATCCAGTAGGGTTTTATCCAGAAATCATTGAGGTTGGTTTAGTCACCGTCCTTAATGAGACCATTCAGGAACAATTCTCATCTTTTGTTAACCCGATGAAATTTCCAGTTTTGACGGGGAGATGCAAGAAGTTCTTGAACATTGCCCAGGATCAGGTGGACCGGGGGATTTCATTTGAAGAGCTGGTCACTTTATTGAAGAAAATAGATGAACAGCACCCGACGACGATTGTTACATGGGGAAATATGGACATGAAGGTGCTTCGCCAGAACTGTCAGAAAGCAGGGTTGGATTTCCCTTTTTCAGGGAAACAAGTTGATCTTTGCCTGGAGTATAAACGCTTTTTCGGGGATCAAAACCAAACCGGACTTTGGAAAGCTGTACAGGCCTATGGAAAAGAAGGGACAGGTAAGCATCACAGGGCGTTGGATGATGCCATTACGACATATAATATCTTTAAGTTAGTAGAGAAAGATAAAAGTTATATGAAAAACCATGAACCGACGACAATTGGCGATCGCATTGATTTATCAAAGGTATTGAATCATTTAGCGTTATAAAAGCCAAATCATATACTACTGATTTGGCTTTTATCATGTTTTATTTGAAATAGTCTGCTGCTAGATCTTCAAGCAACTGTAAGCTTTTATCATTCCACTCTGTTTGGGCTTCGCTTAAAGTGCTTTTCATTTTCTCAACAGCTTCTCTTAAGGATTCCTTATACTCAGGAATCTCCTCATCAAAGTTCTTTACCATATTCTTCGGGACATTGGTTTGCTCCCGGAATGCCAGAGCACGCCGCTGATGGAACATGGACACTTCCGTTTGCTTCGGGTTATGAAGATCTCCCTGCATGGGATGCTTCAAGACAGCCAACACTTTAACAAGATATGCTGCAGGTCTGATATCGGTGACTTCCCCGATGTATTTTCCAGTTTTATATATGGCGGTAACCTTATCGCCTATTTTAAAATCCTGTTCTGACATTTCCCTACCACCTTTCTTTTAACTTCCTTCATGATACATAAGAACAACGACTTTTCACAGCGAATTTGTTCAATTTCGTAAAGATGCTTTTTTTATGAAAATCGTGTAAAGTGTACAAATGAAGATGGAAAATGGTGTTTCATGCCATTTTATTTTAAAAAGAAAGAGGTTATATACAATGACAAACTTTCCACAATTAACAAGTGAAGTTTTGGAAAACGAAAAAGCGGTCATCATGCAAACGACGATGGGCGATATTAAAATTAAACTATTCCCTGAACTGGCTCCAAAGACAGTGGAGAATTTCCTGACACATGCTGAAAACGGTTATTACGAAGGAATCATCTTCCACCGTGTCATCAAGGATTTCATGCTTCAAGGCGGAGATCCGACAGGGACTGGAATGGGTGGAGAAAGTATCTGGGGAGCCCCATTTGAGGACGAGTTCTCCATGCAATTATTCAATTTGCGCGGAGCTCTTTCCATGGCTAATGCAGGCCCGGGAACAAACGGCAGCCAATTCTTCGTCGTACAAGCCCAGCATGTGGACAGCAGGATGGGTGAGCAAATGAAGCAAGCCGGTTATCCGGAGGAAATCATCAGTGCATATATGGAACAAGGAGGCACACCATGGCTGGA
This sequence comes from Peribacillus sp. NPDC056705, assembly GCF_043656335.1. Taxonomy (NCBI): domain Bacteria; kingdom Bacillati; phylum Bacillota; class Bacilli; order Caryophanales; family Bacillaceae; genus Peribacillus; species Peribacillus sp. NPDC056705. Next base: position 453,207 of record NZ_JBHTYI010000001.1, read on the forward strand.
TCATAAACACTCTGTTTTTGGACAAGTGGTCGAAGGCATGGACGTTGTTGATACGATTGCCAACGTGGAGACAGTTGCGGGAGACAAGCCAGCAGTGGACGTGGTCATAAAAGGGATCACCATATTATAAATAAAAGAAAAGCGGGGGGCTTACTGCCTCTCGTTTTTTTATGTTTTAGTGGATTACGCCCACTAGTGGATTGTTCTGGTAATTGATATAATGGGATAATGCAGTTTAATTCCCTATCAGGAAGGATGTATCGGATGGATTTTCTCAATCATGCTTTACTGGGTTTGTTTCTTTACTTTCCAGAAGACAAGACTGAATATATCTCGGCTGGTATAACCTGCTTCATTTTTTTAGTGGCAGCTGTTTTTACGATGAGGGCAATTATAAGATATTCAAAAAAGGAAGAAATGAAAACCAAGCAATTCGAAGATGAAGTCACCAAAAGGAACCAGCGAATGAAGGATGATACCATTTCTTGATCCTGGAAATGCCAGCAATTGCGAGTATCTGAATATGAATGGTATTATGTTCTTGTTAGAAGGTAGAGAAGAATTAAATGTTCCCTTATCAGCATAAGCATTTTATACTATAAACATAGAGATAGATAGAAATTTTGGGGGCGTAATTGGTTATGCAAATCATAGCGAAAAGAATGATTGCGGCAGATACGGTTAAGGACTTTTTCATTCAGCACTGGGAGACGACTCAAGTCGTTTTTTCAAGAGGCTTGTTTCATTATGCGGAACTTGAGGGTGTTGGGGTGATGGACGAGAATGAAAAAATCACGGGGTTGGGAACATACAAATTATCCGGCCATGTTTGTCAGATCATCTCTTTGAATAGTGAGCATGAGAATCAAGGTGTGGGCTCATCGTTGCTTTACGTGATGGAAAATATCGCTAAGGAAAAAAATTGCCATATTATTAAAGCGATTACAACGAACGATAATCTACAGGCATTGAAGTTTTTTCAAAAGCGTGGTTATGTCATCTCGGAAATCGTTAAAAATGCCGTTGAAGAATCACGGAAAATCAAGCCCGAAATACCATTTTACAGTTTTGATGGAATTCCGATCAGAGACGAGATAATACTGGAGAAATACTTATAATAAGGTGAGATTCACCTGGATTTTGATAGGGGGAATAGGGATGTTTAAGAAAATGGCGGCGGATGCCCTTGGTCTTAGTGATATTGGAAGTGTGATTAAGCCTGCTGATTATGACAAGGTGGATGCAGATGACTATATCATGCATGAAGATGGGGAAAAAATTTATTTCCTGATCAAATCGAAAACCGATGAGTATTGTTTTACGAATCAGGCTTTCATACATTTGGACGGCACAAGTGCCATAAGCAAAAAGCGCACACTTACAAGGTATAGCTACAGCCAGCATAATATTTCCAACGCTACACTTGAAACCGCAGGGACCGTGGATTTGGATGCGGAAATTAAATTTTCGATCGGTGCAAAGACTTTCTCGATTGATGTCCATAAGAAATTCATTGAAGAATTAAAAGACTTATTCAAATCACTCGTGAAAATCTCGGAAATTTGCCATGAGAATGAGTATGCCCTTCAATATGCCCAGCAAAGCGTAAACCTTGCTTCTTCCACTTTGAACCAGGTTCGAACTGATGGAAGCCAAATGGCTGCAAGTTTCAAGGAAATTAATTCTGCAGCTTTCGAATGGTTGATGGATAGCCGGAAAAAGTACCATGTTAAAGATTTCGGCTTTGTTTTCGAGAAATATATCAATAATTAAAAAAGGAGGCGAACACGGAATGTGTCCGCCTTCTTTTTTAATTGTTCAAATCACTCAAGCCAGGGCTCATGATCATAAACCCATGATCCATTCCATGGATTGCCGCCAGCATCGACAGGAAGGGATGCTTTCGCACCAATGATGAAGTGATGGGGGTTTGCGCCGCCTTTGATGACTTCATCCAATGGGGCGCCGTCGATAGCGGAATCTCCAGGCATATTCCCGCCAGCACCATTCAGCAGCTGATTGATGGTTGATTGGACAAGTTCAATGTGGCTAAGTTCCTCCAAGAAAACTCCACGGAGTAAATCGCGATATTGTTTAGCCTTGCCGCGGAAGTTTGCGCTTTGGAAAGAATACTGCATCATCGTCCGCATTTCACCGAATTGTCCTCCAAGCGTTTCCTGAAGTACTTTTGCTGCATTCGGATCAGGCTTATCGGGAACAATCATATTGATTAAGTCTTCTTTGTAGAAATCCTTGAAGTTAATATTTCTAAGTTAGCTTCTGTTATCTGAATTAAATTATCCCTAAGGTAAAAAGTACCTTTATGGAATGGCGGGATGAGAGAAATACTAGAGGGAAGAACGATTTTGAAAGGATGTTGCACATGCTATCCAATCAGCGGCTTAAAGAATTTCAACAGCAATTGCAGCAATCGAAGCAAGAGTTGGAAGAGCGATTAAATGATTCAGGCAACTACGATTTAAGAAGAAGTTTGGAGGATTCGACAGGTGAGTTATCGAGTTACGATAATCATCCCGGAGATGAAGGAACCGAGTTATATGAACGGGAAAAGGATTTGGCCCTTTCCGAGCATGATCGCGATGAAATAAGGGATATTGAACGAGCTCTTTCCGCCATCGAGGCTGGTGTGTATGGAAAGTGTGAGGTTTGTTCAAAGGAAATACCTCTTGAACGTTTGAAAGCCATCCCTACCACGACTTATTGTGTCGAACATACCCCATCACAGGAAACTTCGGACAATCGGCCGGTGGAAGAGGAAGTGCTGGGACCCCCATTTGGAAAGTTCGATTATGATGACCGTCACGAATCGGTTGCATACGATGCGGAGGATTCTTGGCAGGATGTTGCCAGTTATGGAACATCTGAATCGCCTTCCGATTTTGTAAATCCGCCAAACGATTACGAAGATATGTATGTCGAGTCCGAGGAAAATATCGGATATGTCGAAAATTATGAAAACTTCGTTGGTGTGGATCTATACGGTAAAGAGATAACGGTTTATCCAAACTCCCAATATCAAGAATTGAAAGAAGAACTTTTTGAAGAAAATATTCAAACCTCGTTTGGGGATTTGCCACGATATGAGCATGATCCTTATGTCGATGAAGAGAAAGAATGAAAAAGAAGAACCAGGATTCTAATCCTGGTTCTTCTTTTTATTTATGAAAACGCCAATTTCAAACGGTTTAGCCCTTCCATCAGGACGCTGCGTGAACAACCGAGATTCATTCGGACGAAACCTTCCCCGCCAGGTCCATATTTTGAACCAGGTTCCAATGCGAGCTTCCCTTGATGGATCAGTCGATCCTTGATTTCCTTGTCGGTCAATCCAAAATCACGGCAGTCAATCCATAAAAGGTAAGAAGCTTCCGGATGCATGACATGCAGTGAAGGAATTTCGGCAGCAATGAATTCCTCTGCCACTTTTATATTTTCCTCAATATAGCCAATCATTTCTTCAAGCCATTCCAGGCCCTCTCGATAAGCGGCTTCCATTGCTGTTAAGGCAAAGATGTTAAGACCATGGAAGGCCAGTTTCGTTTGCGCCTTTTGCAGTTGCTTCTGCAATTTTTCATTACTGGCGATCAGGAATGAAGCCTGAATGCCGGCAATATTGAATGTTTTGCTTGGTGCCATCAATGTAACGGTTATGTCCGCCAAATTTTTTGAAAGCGAGCCGATCGGATAATGCCTTGATGTTTTATGGAATAAGTCAGCATGTATCTCATCACTGACGATGACTACGTTATATTTTGCACATAACTCCCCGATTCGTAACAGTTCGCCCTTTGTCCAAATGCGTCCGCCCGGGTTATGCGGACTGCAAAAAAGGAATAGCTTCACTCCGCTTTTCAGCTTGTCCTCAAAATCGGTGAAATCAATCTCGAAGCGGTCCTCTTTCATGATAAGGGGACTATTGACCACGACCCGGTCATTATTTTTGATCATATCAAAAAAGGGGGTATAGACTGGAGATTGTAACAATATTTTATCGCCCGGGTACGTGAATGCTTGGATCGTTGTACCGATTGCAGAAACGACGCCAGAGCTAAATGAAATCCACTCTTTATCGATTTGCCAGGAGTGCCGGTCTTTAAGCCAGCTTTGAATTTCGGTGAAAACCGTTCCAGAAGGGACCGTATAACCGAAAATTGGATGGTTCAAACGTTCCATCAATGCCTTTTGAATGCCCTCAGGAGATGGGAAGTCCATATCGGCAACCCACATTGGGAGAACATCTTCGCGACCATATAATGATGTGAGCGAGTTTTTATCCCATTTTGCAGACCCTGAGTTTTCCCTGTTTATTTGTTCTTCGAATATTGACTTGTTCAAAATATCCACCACCGAATAAAAATTTGTCATTTCGCGAAAAGCTTGTTGTTATGATACTATGAAATCATGTTCTTTGAAAATATTGAGCAGGTGATGATTAATGGATACACAGCAAATGAATCTAGCGTTGGTTGCCGTATTGCAAGAATGGGATCCATTCAAGATAGGGTGGGATCTTTATGAACCGGAAATTGCAGATACGGTCGTAGCAATCCGGGATATAGATGAACCAAAGGAACTGGCGGAAAAAATAAAATCCATTTACGAGTTCTCGTTCGATGAATCCGTTCAGATGGAAAAGTGCCTTGAAGTTGCACAACAGCTGCTCATCATAAAAAATGATGCCAGTTGTTCGATCTAAGGTGAAAAAGGGTGTACCCATCAGGGGCACCTTTTTTAGTTTTTTTTGCTCTACACTCGTAGTTTGTGCAGTATACTTGTAGTTTGTGCAATACTCGTGAATTTGCGCGATATACTCGTGAGATTGTGCCATTTACTCGTGAGTTTACGTTGGGGTGGCCACTCCAATAAACCCTTTAATTAATTGATACACTTCTTCCGGTTTCTCCTCTGGAAGAAGGTGCCCGGATTCCTCAAGGACAACAAGCTTGGAATTAGGCAGGTCTTCATGGAGCCTTTGGCCAATATTCAATGGCACAACTCGATCATGCCTTCCCCAAATAAGCAGGCATGGTGTATGAATATCACTAAGGTCCTCCTTCAATAAATCGACTTCCTTGTCCCGAAGCATCCTCCCCAATGCCCGGAAAATATCATGCTTCTTTATGAAGGGCCCTAGATATCCCTGCCGCATTTCATCGTCAATCATGGCCGGGTCATGGACGACATTTTTCAAATTCTTTTCGATACCTGATTTTTGTAGATACCTTTTTATCCCGAATGAAAAGAAGGGCAGGTAACTGACCATCTTCATTTTCTCCGAATAGCTGGGCTGATAGCCTGAACCAGCAAGAAGAATGGCATGGTCGACAAGCTCAGGATACGATTTGATGAGCTGCAGGGAAATCTGCCCGCCCATGGAATGGCCGATGGTGCTGAATTTCCTGATGTCTTTTCCTTCTAAGAACATAACGACTGATTTGGCGATGTTCCGGAATGAATATGTATATCGATAATCTTTTCCGCTTTGCCCGAATGGCGGGAGGTCTATGGAAATCACATTGTATTCCTTGATTAAATAGGGCACTAATTTACGGAAACTGAAGCTCGACGATAAAAATCCATGAAGCAGGACAAGGGTGGGGAGGGAATCGTCGATTCGGTCATATTCAAAATAGATATCCATATTATCCACCTGTTCGACGCCTTTGATTGTATGACTTTCCATAAAAGCTCCTCCTCCGTAATTGGTCCATGATAAAAATTCGTGTTTTCCTTGATATTCCAAAAAAGGTCCTTTAATACTGTTGCATAACAGTAATTGTAATAATAACGATGAAAAAAGACAATTACTATAACAGGTCACCAACCAATTTTGATATAATAGTGTAAGTTTATCCTGACAGAATAGGACTTATTAAATTATATTGTCATATAGGTTTTTAAAAAAGTCTAATAAGGTAATTCGTGAGACTATCTGCCAGCCAAACCATCACATCTAAATTAGTGAATTCCAAAAGGGGGGTTTTCCAATGCACTTGAATGAAGAGGAATTGGAAGTCTTGAGAATCATTGAAACTAACAGCCGGATTGATATGAAGGATTTGGCTAAAATGACCGATCAATCAGAATCGGACATTGAAATTACATTGAAGAAATTAGAAGATATGCGGGTCATTGTCCGTTATTTAACAGTCATTAACTGGGCTAAAGTGGATGAATACCATGGTGTCACAGCTATGATCGATGTAAAAGTCACTCCTAAACGCGGCGTCGGTTTCGATGAGGTCGCAAAAAGGATTTACAAATTCAAAGAAGTCCAGTCCGTTTATTTGATGTCTGGGGCTTATGATCTTTCGGTCATTGTCGAAGGACGTTCGATGAATGAAGTGGCAAGCTTTGTTTCGGAAAAGCTTTCGACATTGGATTCCGTCATTTCTACGACGACTCACTTCATTATGAAAAAATACAAGCATGATGGCACTATTTTCGAGCAAACTGAAGAAGATAAGCGGATAGTGGTGTCACCATGATTAAAACGAGTTATGTTTCAAAAACGGTTGCAGAGATTAAACCATCAGGCATCCGCCGTTTTTTCGACTTGGCTGCCAATTTGGAAGGGGTCGTCTCCCTTGGTGTGGGTGAACCGGATTTCGTTACATCTTGGGCAGTGAGGGAAGCGGCGATCAACTCCTTGGAGGAAGGGTATACCTCTTATACGGCCAATGCCGGATTATATGAATTAAGGTCGGAAATCAGCGGGTATATGGAGAAGCAGTTCCATGTTTCGTATAGACCGGAGGATCAAATCATCGTCACGGTCGGAGCAAGCCAAGCCCTCGATATTGCCCTGAGGACCATCTTGAATCCGGGTGAAGAAGTCATTGTCGTCGAACCGTGTTTCGTCGCCTATGCACCGCTTGTGACCATGGCAGGGGGAATACCGGTCACGGTCCAAACATCCAAGGAAGATGATTTTAAATTGACTCCCCAACAACTCGAGGCGGCGATCACGCCTAAAACGAAGGCTGTATTAATCTGTTCGCCGAATAACCCGACAGGAACCCAACTTGGTCAGGAAGAATTAGTGATGCTTGCTGACATCGTTAAAAAGCATGACTTGCTGGTGATTTCCGATGAAATCTATGCAGAACTTGCATATGATGAGACATTCACTTCTTTTGCTGCCATTGACGGCATGCTTGAGCGGACAATTGTCATCAATGGGTTTTCGAAAGGGTTTGCGATGACTGGATGGCGTCTTGGGTTCGTTTGTGCACCTAAGGAAATTTCCGAAGCGATGCTTAAGCTTCATCAATATGCGATGATGTGTGCGCCGACCGTTGCGCAGCATGCTGCATTGGAAGCTTTAAAGCACGGAATGCAGGATGTGGAGGAAATGCGCCGCAGTTATCGAAGAAGGCGAAATTATATCGTGAAATCATTTAACGATATGGGGCTGGATTGCCATAATCCTGGCGGGGCTTTTTATGCATTCCCTTCAATCGAGAAAACGGGAATGACTTCAATGGAATTTGCTGAAAAACTTCTGACGGAAGAACTTGTAGCCGTTGTGCCGGGTGATGTATTTGGGGAAAGCGGAGAAGGTCATATCCGCTGTTCCTATGCATCCTCGATGGAACAGCTTCAAGAAGCGCTTAGAAGGATGGAACGTTTCATGAAGAATCATTGCAAATAAAAGCAAAAAAATAGGGATCCGGCCGTTCCAAGCAGCCGGATCCCTTTCCATAGGGGGAATTAGAAAAAAGAGTTAATCTAATGGATTAACATAGAAAGTGTTAATCATAGTATATCCAGTACCCTGAAAAAAAATACACATACTATGACCCTTTTTTTGAATTAAGCTTGTGTATTATATAAAGTATGCATAACATTCAGAATTTGGTCTTCACTAAAGTCCTTGGCTGTTCTTAGAATGAGCTCCGCTTTTTTTGTTCCGATTTCTTCAATCAGTTTTTTTATGTTCTCGTCGATACCAGCTGCGTTCCCAGTTTGGGCATCCTTCAGGAATTCTGAAGCAGGAATGTCAAGAACGGTGGAAAGCCGTAGAATGGTTTGTGTATCTGGAATCGATTCACCTGATTCATACATTTCTATCTTCTTCGTGCCGATTCGTAATTTCAAAGCAAGTTCCTGTTGAGTGAGGTTGTGATTCTCTCGGTATTGCCGGATATTCTTCGCGATATTTGACATAGTCAGACACTCCTTTTTCAGGAAATATATTTTCTTCTTGTCATTATTTTACCATATTATTACTTAGGGAAAGTCACGGAATATGTAGGTTTTGTGAAAAAAATGCCGCATCGAGAAATATCGAAACGGCACGTCGGATGTTAAATGAGATTAGTGGACTTAAGGAATACGAGTATGATCATGATCGGCACGACGTAGCGAATCAGGAAATACCAAAGTTTAAAAAGTGATCGGCCGGAATCAGGGCCAGATTCGAACTCCTTTTGTACCTCGATCCTTTTCATTTGATAGCCGATGAAAAGAGATATGAACAAGGCACCGACTGGCAGCGCGATATTGCTTGTCAGATAATCAGCGAAATCGAATATGGATAAATTGAAAATCTTCACATCCGAAAGCACCCCAAATGATAATGCACTAGGAATCCCAATCAGGAAAACGGTGATACCAGCTATCCAAGAAGCCTTCTTCCGCTTTGCAGCATCACCCTTGATCATGGCTGCAACGGTGATTTCGAGAATGGAGAATGCCGTCGTAAGGGTGGCAAATAATAATAATATGAAGAAAATGAACATGAAGATCCCGCCAAGCGCCATTTCATTGAATACGGCAGGCAACACGACAAAAACCAGTCCAGGCCCGCTTGAAGGGCTGAAACCCAGTGCGAAAACGGCCGGGAAGATGACCAAACCTGCCAGCAAGGAAATGAAGATATTCAGTCCAACTACCGAAAAGGCCGATTTTGTAATATCTTCTTTTTTACTTAAATAGGATGCGTAGGTTACCATCACGGAAACACCGACACTTAGTGCAAAGAAGGATTGGCCAAGTGCCAATAGGATCGTTTCCCCTGTTAATGCGGAAAAGTCCGGCTTCAAGAAGAATTTAACACCCTCCATCGCCCCATCCAGAGTCAAGGAACGGATAAGAAGAATGATGAAAAGGATGAACAAGGAAGGCATCATATATTTATTAGCCTTTTCAATTCCCTTGGAAACCCCGCCTTGCACGACCCAAATGGTAAAGACCATGAATAATAACTGAGCGATAACCGTTTCATATGGATTACTGATTATCGTATTGAAGAAGTTCCCATATTCCTCTTGCGTCAAGTTTGAGAGAGAACCTGTAAAGCTTCTTGCTAAATACGAGATGATCCAGCCTCCGACAACACTGAAGAAGGAAAGAAGAATGATTGAAGCGACGACACCGCCATATCCAATCAACGCCCAAGGCTTTCCAGGGGCGATATGTTTATATGCGCTAATGGCATCTTTCTGTGCATTGCGGCCAATCGTGAATTCCGCTATTAATATCGGTGCACCGATAAGTATGGTGAATAAAATGAAGAGCAGGAAGAAGGCCCCTCCGCCATTTGCCCCAGTCATATATGGGAGCTTCCAGATGGCGCCTAATCCAATAGCGGAACCCGCGGCTGCTAGGATGAACCCAAGTTTTGAAGTCCATTGATCTTGTTTTGACATGATGGAAAAACTCCTTTGGATGTAAAGAATATCTAGCTGTATAATACTTATTTAAAACATTTCCTCATCTTACTATGATTCTGGGGAAATGGGTAGTGCTCACTATTGCAATCTTTAGAAAAATGAGCAAATATTTAAGGGGAATAGAGGTTATTTGCAAATTTTTAGGATAAGTTATACATAAAGAACTTATAATATTTATTATTTCCAAAAAACAAACATTTTTAATGAGTAAAATCCCAAAAAGTATGGTATACTTAACTTTGATTATTTTCCAATTATGTGATATAATTTTTTATTGCGTGAAAAGACGAAAAAATATATATAAAATAGGAGTGTTACCATGTCTGAAAAATTCGAAATTGGTGCGGTAGTTGCTGGTAAAGTAACTGGTATTCAACCATACGGTGCATTTGTTGCTCTTGATGAATCAACTCAAGGTTTAGTTCATATTTCTGAAATTACTCACGGCTTCGTTAAAGATATCAACGAACATTTAAAAGTGGGCGATGAAGTGAAAGTTAAAGTGCTTTCCATCGATTCAGCTGCTGGAAAAATCGGCTTATCGATCCGCGCTACAGAAGAAGCTCCTGAGCGTACTGAAGCTCCGAAAAAAGCTCCGAAAAAACGCCAAGCTTCTGTTAAAGCGACATCTCACATCGAATCTACTGAAGGTTTCAACACATTGAAAGACAAACTTCAAGAGTGGATTGAACAATCTCAACGCGAAGACTTAATCAAAAAATAATTTTGGGAACCGGCAGATCCTTCGATCAGCCGGTTTTTTTTGTCCAGTGGGGCATATGAATGAAATAAAGCCGGGTCATGTGTTTATCCATGGTCCGGCTTTATTTTATAAAACATAAACAATGTCGATGACATCAACGAGTCGGTTTAGTTTCAGGCTCTCTGGAAGTTTCAGGGCTTGGTTTAAAGAGAAGACCAAGATTAATGAGACCGGCGATTCCAACCAACCCATAAACGATACGGGCTAATCCAGCACCTTGCCCCCCGAAAATCGAAGCGACCAAGTCAAATTGGAAAAAACCTATTAATCCCCAGTTGATTGCCCCAATTATTGTAAGAACAAGTGCAGTTCTTTGTATTCCACTCATTGTACTGCCTCCTTTTTTTGAAAAAAATCAGTTCTTTATTTATCATGCTTTTTCATCATGTAAATATACATCACTCCAAAAGTTCCGGGCGGATATTTTGTATTTAAATGGAACATTGGTCATAATGAATAAAAGAAAAACTAGCACATGCACTTTGGACAATTCAAAATCGGAGTCAATATGGCATCATTAAAGGAGAGATATCCATTGGAGAATTACACTTATAAAAATCCTACTAAAGTCATTTTCGGCAAAGGTCAGCTTGAAAGCCTAAAAACTGAAATTCCTGCGTATGGCGATAAAGTTTTACTTGTATACGGTGGAGGAAGCATAAAGAAAAATGGCTTATATGAAAAAGTGGTCAATACCTTGAAAGTGATTGATGCAGAGGTGCACGAACTTTCCGGAGTTGAACCGAATCCACGCATCTCGACAGTCCGGAAAGGTGTTGATCTTTGTAAAGAACATGGTATCGACTTTGTCCTGGCTGTTGGGGGAGGAAGCGTAATCGACGCTACAAAGGCCATCGTTGCGGGTGCAAAATATGAGGGGGATCCATGGGATCTTGTCATTAAGAAGGCACCAGTCGAAGAGGCGCTTCCATTCGGAACGGTGCTGACTTTAGCTGCAACCGGCTCTGAGGCGAATTCGGGATCTGTCATAACAAACTGGGAAACGAAAGAGAAATATGGATGGGGAAGTCCATTGGTATTTCCGCAGTTCTCCATTTTGGATCCTGAAAATACTTTTTCAGTACCAAAAGACCAAACGGTATACGGAATGGTCGATATGATGTCACATGTGTTCGAAACGTATTTCCATCCGGAAACGCATGCGCCGCTACAGGACCGTTTTTGTGAATCGCTGTTATCTACGGTGATTGAAACGGCACCTAAACTATTGGAAGACCTGGAGAATTACGAGCACCGGGCTACCATCCTGTATGCCGGAAACCTGGCCTTGAATGGGTCGCTTGGGGTCGGTTACAGCGGTGATTGGGCAACGCATAACATTGAACATGCCGTTTCAGCTGTTTATGACATCCCGCATGCAGGGGGATTGGCCATCTTATTCCCAAATTGGATGAAGCATGTGCTGCATGAAAATGTCGCACGCTTTAAACAAGTGGCAGTCCGTGTATTCCATGTGGATCCTGAAGGGAAGACAGATGAGGAAGCTGCCCTTGAAGGCATTGAAAGACTTAGGTCATTTTGGAGCAGCTTAGGGGCGCCGACCAATCTTTCCGATTATGGCATCGATGACTCACAATTGGAAGTCATGGCTGATAAAGCGATGAGCAGAGGGGATTTTGGAAGATTCAAAGTGCTGAACCGTGAAGATGTTCTTGCCATTTTACGGGCTTCATTATAAACAAGTGATATGATCCATTCTCCCGCCTTGTCAGGTGGGAGATTACTTTATATGCATAATTCATTGTTTACTTGATCGATTTCTTGATTATGAGAATTACATCAGATAAAGTGAAAGGGAAACTAAAGAATTCAAGGAGGAATTTGAATGGCCCATATTCGTTTCGATTATTCAAAAGCCCTGCCGTTTTTCGGGGAGCATGAAATTACCTATTTACAGGATGCTGTAAAAGTGGCACACCATTCCCTGCATGAGCAGACAGGGGCAGGCAATGAATATCTTGGCTGGCTTGATTTACCCGCCAATTATGATAAAGAAGAGTTCTCAAGAATCAAAAAAGCTGCGGCGAAAATAAAAGAAGATTCAGAAGTGCTGCTGGTTATCGGAATCGGTGGATCATATCTGGGAGCGCGGGCAGCAGTTGAAATGCTTCAACATAGTTTTTATAACATTTTACCTTCGGATAAAAGAAATGCTCCGCAAATTTTATTTGTGGGTAATAATATAAGCTCTACATATATGCAGGACGTAATGGACCTATTGGAAAATAGGGATTTCTCGATCAATGTCATCTCTAAATCCGGTACGACCACGGAGCCTGCACTGGCCTTCAGGATTTTCCGGAAACTGCTGGAACAAAAATACGGCGTTGAAGAAGCTAAGGGCCGCATTTATGCTACCACTGATAAAGAGAAGGGTGCATTAAAAACGGTAGCGACGGAGGAAGGTTTCCAAACTTTCGTCATTCCCGATGATGTTGGCGGACGTTACTCGGTCTTAACGGCTGTAGGTCTGCTTCCGATTGCGGTCAGCGGTGCGGATATCGATCAAATCATGGAGGGAGCCGAGCGCGCCAGGGTGGACTTCAGTTCTTCCGAGTTAGGCGAGAATCAGGCATACCAATATGCGGCGGTTCGGAATATCCTTTACAATAAAGGGAAAACGATTGAAATGCTGATAAACTATGAGCCTGGACTTCAATACTTCTCTGAGTGGTGGAAACAATTATTTGGGGAAAGTGAAGGAAAGGATCAAAAAGGGATATTCCCTTCATCGGCTAACTTCTCGACTGACCTGCATTCATTAGGACAGTATGTTCAGGAAGGTCGGCGTGATCTTTTTGAAACAGTCATCAAAGTGGAAAAGGCCCGTCATGAAATCTTGATTGAAGAAGCGGCAAATGACTTGGATGGCCTGAATTACCTATCAGGTAAAACGGTACAATTCGTGAATGATAAAGCATTTGAGGGTACGCTGTTAGCCCATACGGACGGTGGCGTTCCAAACCTGATCGTAACGGTTCCTCAGCTTGATGCTTATACTTTTGGCTACCTTGTGTATTTCTTCGAGAAGGCGTGTGCAATGAGCGGATACTTACTGGGTGTAAATCCATTTGATCAGCCTGGAGTGGAAGCCTATAAGGTGAACATGTTTGCTCTTTTAGGAAAGCCGGGTTATGAAAAGAAAAAAGCGGAGCTCGAAAAGCGCTTATAATATAAAAGGCATCAAGCCGGAATAACATCCTGCTTGATGCCTTTTTTTGTTGAAAGCTAAAGCAGTGTCATCAAGGAAGCGACGAAGAGAGAGGAACTTCACAAAAGCATAAGGGTGTCTTGGAAGCAAACTTTCGCCAATCGAGGGAACAAAAGGGGCATTTCAGGTTTTTTTTAAGGCACTTTGGTTAAGCTAATAGAAAATTAGCGAAAGAGGTTTTATACAATGATTAAAATTTCTTCTCAGTTGGAAGGGAAAACATTCGGTTTGTTCGATCTGGAGACGAAGTTGAAACCGGAAGGATACGTGATAGGCGGGGGATGGGATTATGACCACGGATCTTTTGATTATAAGATTGATGGCAGAGATGGCTACCAATTCTTGCGAGTCCCTTTCAAGGCTGTTGATGGTTCGCTCGATAAGGATGGGGTAATGGTCGAACTATTACAACCGTTTTTGCTATCTCACAAGTACGAGGACGGGATGGATGATGAAGGAAATATCGGAAACCTCTCCGCTTCCTTCAATCAGTTTGCCGAGCCTGAAGATCCGGATGCCGAATTTCCGGAAAACTATATCTCATTAGGAAAAGCGCTTGTCCGTGATTTGGAAAAGCTTTTATTACATTAATCTTCAATGATGAGCAAGGTGTCATCACCATGTATGATTACATCTCCAGGGGGCTTGAATAATGTCTTGCCTCCTGTAATGATGCCGACCAATAAAATATCTTGATCGAATAGTTTAACGTTCAACTGTTTAAACGTCAATTCAACCCAGTCATCCTGGACGGACAACTGCTTGATGTTCAATCCATTCCGGTCTGTTTGCTCTTCGGCATCCGCAAGGATCCCCTTCGATAAGCAATCCTGCATATATTCACTCGCAAATTTATTCGTTTCCACGATACCGTCCGCTCCAGCCCGTAAAGCATTTTCCTTTTGTTCATGCGTTAATATCTCCACAAGACAATATACATGAGGATTCAGCCCTTTGACGGCCAGTAATGTTAATATCGAAAACATATCCGTTTGCAGCTCGTCTTGCTTAAGGTCAGCCGTGATCAGGACGCGTATGGCTTGCTTTACATTTGCTTTCTGCAAAACGGAATCCAATGTAGCCTTTCCTTGGATAAAGTGGATATTCGTTCTTGGAAGCGGGTGCTTTTGCAGCGTATCATCTATAAGGACAATGCATTGATGATGGTTACGATCATGAATGTTTTGGATGATCCTCTGGGAACGGCCATTCCAGCCCACAATGATAAAATGTCCGTCGCCGCCGAATACTTTCTTTCCTGTTAGAAATTGCTGTTCACTGGAAATGGAAATCTTTGCAATGTACGCAAAATAAGAGGTGATCAGGCCGGCGCCTGACAAAATGAGGACCATCCCAATGACTTTACCAAGATTTGTAACGGGAGTGAAATCTCCGTATCCCACCGTTGACATAGTCACGATTGCCCACCAGATGCCATCAAGTAAAGTAGGGAATCTCTCCGGCTCCACAAAGTGTATCAAGACCCCGAATGAAAGTAAAAATAATGCGATGGTGGATAGCAACCTGATGAAACGCGGGAATCTGGGAACGATGCTGGTGTATGGACCGATTCGAATCATGTTTTTCCCCCCCCTAAGCTGTTCCTTTTAGTATGGTCAAAAAAGGCTTGACTCATAAGGGTGCGGCCAGACAAACTTTGAATGATGAATATTGGGAAGTTGCCATTATATTCCAGGTGAATGATAAAAGCCTTCCGGATGATGTCGGAAGGCTTTTATGGTTGAGTCACGTATCCTGAACTGGACTTCATGCTCGATGATTGATTATATGCCCGTTTGCGTTGCGGTATTCCTTCATCTTTTTTTAGACCCTTCTCCGGACGTTAAAGTTATCACTGATGAGCAGCCAGTTTTGAGGGAAGGCTAAGCCGAGCTTCCAATAACTCATTCCCCTTAGGTTCAGTTCTTTGATTAAATCGAATTTAGCCTGAATGGATCTGGCATCTTCAAACCACACCTCATGTTTCCTATCCTCTATATCGGTATAGTTGAAGTGCGGGGCCTGTGCGGTTTCATCATACTCGATGGCAACATTATTGGCCGCCGCAATCTGGATGGCCTGCTGCGGACTCACGGCCTTGGCAGTGGATCCCTGTACAAAAGGCAGGGTCCAATCATAGCCATATAGATTCTGCCCCATCAGGATCTTGTTGGAGGGAATATCGGTGACAGCATATTCGAGAACATCCCGAACAGGTCCAATAGGTGACACAGCCATTGCCGGTCCCCCGCTATATCCCCATTCATAAGTCATGATGATAACGAAGTCGACTATTTCACCATGTGCTTTATAGTCATGTGCCTCATACCAACGGCCTTTTTGCTCAGCACTTGTTTTAGGGGCAAGTGCCGTGGAAATGAACCATCCTTCTTTCTTGAATCGTTCCTTGGCTTTTCGGAGAAATTGATTATACGCTTCCCGATCGGCCGGCCTTAAAAACTCAAAGTCAAAGTGAATATCCCGGAATCCATATTTCTTTGCCGTTGTAACGATATTGTTCAGGAACTTATTCTGAATGGAAGTATTCGTTAAAATGATTCGCCCAAGCTCATCGCTGAATTGGTCATTTTCCTGATTCGTGATGACCATCATCAGGACATTTTTATTTTCTCTGGCGATGGCAGGGAATTCATTGAGCAAAGGCTCCTTTAAGGAGCCGTCACGAAGCGCCTGGAAGCTGAAAGGGGCTAAATAGGTTAAATAGGGCCCGGCTTCCCTGGCGGCTGTTTCAAGGGCCGGTGCAACCGATGTACCCCGCGGCTCGACATACCCGTTGAATTCGGCGGTCCTTTTCTTTCGTGCCGGAATATAGATCCGGTATCCAACGGATAGGTTTTGATTTTCGGAAATGCCATTTATTTTTGCCAATTCTTGAACAGGGACATCAACTTTTTGAGATATCGAATATAAACTATCACCCGGTTGAACGAAATAATAACTGCCGACGATCGGAATGACAAGGGCCTGCCCCGAAACAAGATTATTTGGGTTAGGGATCTTATTTGATTCGATGAGCCTGTCAACGGTTACGCTGTATGTCTGGGCGATGCCATATAACGTCTGGCCTGGCCTAACCACATGTATTTGCAATTCTTTTCCCTCCTACTGAAAGTTTCCTAACAGTTTATGAGCATAAAAAGAAATTCATGATAAAGAGCTTAGGATTGAGAGAATCCCAATTGGAAAAATTCAATAAATTGGCAATAATAATTTAAGCTTAAAATGCTAATTAATATTAGTAGGAGGTGAAAACACATGGCAAACAACAATAACAGAAATCAACTAGTAGTAGCTGGTGCAGAGCAAGCTCTACAACAAATGAAGAATGAAATCGCTAGTGAATTTGGTGTAAACCTAGGTGCTGACACTACTTCTCGCGCTAACGGATCTGTTGGTGGGGAAATCACAAAACGTTTGGTTCAAATGGCTGAACAACAACTAGGCGGTTCAAACTTTTCTCGTTAATTAATTGAATAAATATGGATTAGAAAGAGAAGGAGCATCGCTCCTTCTCTTTCGCATTGTTCAGCCATGCGACTGCCGGGCTTTTAAAATCTTGATTGCCTTTTCAGGGAAATCGGTCATGATGACGTCGACTCCCAACTCTGCCAGCTTGACGATGTCGGCTTCATCATTGGCGACCCAAGGACGGATTTTATATCCAAGTTTTTTCGCTTTTTCATTAACTTCCGGGGTCAGGCTGTTTTTATCCGGATGAAAACCCGCTTCTTTTTTATCACGTAAGATCTCTTCGTAGTTTTCAGGAAGCCCCTCGAACAATAATGCACGTTCAAGGTCTGGGGCAAGCATCTTCACTTTTTCAATGGATTGATGGTTGAAGGAAGAGAGGATCACCCGATTTTTCATTTGATATTGACGAATTAGATCAATGATTTTCTGTTCGATTCCCTCGTAAGCGAGTTTATCCGTTTTGATTTCGATATTCATCAATAAAGCGTTGCCCTTAGCCCAGTCGAAAACGTCCATTAAAAAAGGGATTCGCTCCCCAAGGAATTCCTTGGAAAACTTGCTCCCGGCATCAGCCGTTTTCAGCCTTTGTGCCGAATGCTCTTTTACATAACCAGTAAGGGTGGTCGTTCGATCAAGTGTTTCGTCATGGATGATGACCAATTCCCCATCAGAACTGAGATGGACATCGAACTCGATCCCTTCTGCCCCGATTTCTGCCGCCTTTTGAAATGCAGCCATGGTATTTTCAGGATGCGTCCCCTTGGACCCCCTATGTGCAAAAATAAGTATGTTTTGCAAAATCATCACATCCCCTTTAAACTTTATCTTGAACCCTATCATACATGTATCCCTGAATTGTTTCAGCAATGTTTAATAGACAATGTTTTAAACAACGAGTAAAATACATATGGTATTTCCATTAATAGGTGTTCGAAATATGAGGTGAACAAAATGAATATGTGGGAAATTTTTGTTGCAGTTGTCCTTGGTCTTGTAGAAGGATTAACTGAGTTTGCTCCTGTATCTTCTACAGGGCATATGATCATCGTCGATGATTTATGGCTGAAATCAACTGATCTTTTCGGGAGTGAAGTGGCCAATGCCTTTAAGGTGGTCATCCAGCTTGGTTCGATACTCGCCGTTGTCGTGCTCTTCTGGGGACGGTTCATGGACTTGCTTGGGTTAAGGAAGCTGAAGGGCACATCCGCTGCGAACGGCCCAAAGCTTAACTTATTGCAGATCTTTGTCGGATTGCTGCCGGCTGGCGTTTTAGGTCTAATATTCGAAGATTACATTGATGAACATTTATTTACGATGAAGACGGTCATCGTCGGATTGTTCCTTGGCGCATTCTTGATGATTGCTGCGGATAAATTCCGTCCAAAGCTGACTGCAGAAACGGTTGACCAAATCACTTATAAACAAGCTTTCGGTGTAGGGTTAATTCAATGTTTGTCACTGTGGCCGGGATTCTCGCGTTCAGGTTCAACCATTTCCGGAGGAGTGCTTTTAGGAATGAGTTATCGGGCCGCTTCCGATTTCACGTTCATCATGGCAGTGCCGATCATGGCAGGTGCCAGTCTGTTGAAAATTGTGAAATATTGGGAGTTCTTCACGCCTGAAGTTCTGCCATTCTTTATTGCAGGTTTCATCAGTGCATTTATCTTTGCATTATTCTGTATCCGCTTTTTCTTGATTTTAATCAATAAAGTTAAATTGACTCCTTTTGCCATTTACCGGATCGTCTTGGCGGTTGTGCTTCTATTCATTATTTGGTAATACGAAATAAAGCGTGAAATAGGAGAGGAGCCACCCCGTTGACTCGGGGTGGCTTTTTTTGCGGTCGAAAAAAAGCTGAATTCCCAGAAAAATAATTACGAATAATAATTTTATTTTGGTGTTTTTAATTCGTTATTACCGAGTTAATTGTCAATAAATCTTTTGATAATAAAAAAATATTCGGTTTTTGGAGTGGTTCCAGACATAATTAGTAAAAAAAATATAAGTGCGATAAAGCTCCCTGAGCGTAGTGATACCAACGTGTTTGATTATTTTTCTCAATATTCAAATGATTACATAAACTATTTTCATATAATTTATATGATATAATTTTAGTATAAATAAAGTACAGGTGTACATCTGGGGAGGACAACATGAGGGATGACCAATTGAAGAAAACGGTTGGCTTTTGGGTTGGAACATCAATTGTAGTTGGTACAGTTATCGGTTCTGGTATTTTCATGAGACCTGGTGACGTGCTTGAGTTAAGCGGTAATTCAACCATGGCCTTACTAGCCTGGCTGATAGGCGGCCTCATTACCCTTGCAAGCGGGTTGACGATTGCGGAAGTGAGTACACGGATCCCTAAAACCGGAGGCTTATATGTTTATATGGAAGAAGTGTACGGAAAAGCATGGGGATTCCTATGCGGCTGGGTTCAGACATTGGTATATGGACCTGCAGTCATGGGCGCACTCAGTTTATACTTCGGGTTATTAGTCGCAGGAATATTTAATATCGCTTCTGGCTACACTTTGGCGATAGGGATTCTGACGATCGTATTTATAGCAGGCATGAATCTTCTGGGGACAAAATACGGCGGTATCATACAAACCTTATCGACCGTTGCTAAACTGATCCCCATCATTTTCATAGCGGTGTTCGGTATCGCACAAGGTGATATGCCTGTATTCAATATCGATAGTGAAAGTTCAATGAAAATCAGTATGGCCGGAGCAATTTTGGCTACGCTCTGGGCATATGATGGCTGGATGAATGTCGGCTTCATGGCTGGGGAAATGAAAAACCCGCAGAAAACGCTGCCGCGGGCAATCATAACGGGATTAGTCGTGGTCATGGTCGCTTACTTGGCTGTGAACCTTGCCATGCTTCATGTATTGGGGGCGGAGGGAGTCATAGCTCATGGCACGAATGCAGCGAATGTTGCGGCAACGCTTCTATTTGGTGAATTGGGCGGAAAATTGATATCAATCGGAATTGCGATTTCAATCTTCGGTTGCTTGAACGGAAAGCTTTTGACTTTTCCGCGCATTACCTTGGCGATGGCGACTGATAAAATGATGCCAGGCCATAAACAAATCGGAAAAATATCGCCCAAGTTCAAAACGCCTATAAATGCGACGATATTGCAGGTGATCATTGCAATCATCATGATGGTTGCAACAGACCCTGATAAACTTACCAATATGGCTGTATTCTCTGTCTTCTGTTTTTATGGATTAGCTTTCTTCGCAGTTTTTATCTTACGCAAAAAAGATCCGGATGCGAAAACTTATAAAGTGCCGTTTTACCCATTCATCCCCATCGTGGCGATTGCTGGAGCAATATACATTGTTGTAAGTACATTAATCGATACACCTTTAAATGCCTTGTACTCGGTGATCATCCTCATTATAGGTATGCCAGTGTATTGGCTCCTTAAAAAAAGTGAACGGGATGATGAACGTTCATATTAATGAAAAACCCTTTACTGCATGCAGTGAAGGGTTTTTGTGAATTTGCGGAACAAAACTTTCCCTTTGGACAAAAGTGGCGAAATAGACAACTCGGGAAGTTCGTATTAACATAGGGGGAAAGTTAAATAGTGAAGGGTCTGAACAAAAGTGAATTATATCGAGCCTGCTGGTAAATCATTCAGGAAAACAATCTTGGCTTTATTTCTTGGTAGCTTTGTAACGTTTGCGGATCTGTATAGTACCCAACCGGTCATTCCGGTTTTCGCAAAGCAATTCGGAGTCTCTCCTGCAATGGCAAGTCTTACATTATCATTCGCAACAGGAACGCTTGCCATCTGTTTATTGATTGTTTCCTTTTTCTCAGAAAATATCGATAGGAAAAAAATAATGGGGACGGCCCTCACTCTGTCTGCATTGTTATCCATATGCGTCAGCTTCATCCAGGATGACCTATACATCCTTATCGCAATACGGGCGATTCAAGGAGCGGTGCTTGCAGGTTTCCCGGCAATTGCGATGGCCTATATCAATGAAGAATTTCATCCGAAAAGCCTGGGCTATGTGATGGGGATCTATGTGAGTGGTTCGAGTATCGGCGGATTGGCTGGACGGCTGATTGTCGGGGTGCTGACCGACCATTTCTCATGGAACATAGCGATTGGAAGCCTTGGGACTTTAAGTTTGATCATCAGTCTGGCTTTTTGGTGGATGCTTCCGCCTTCGCAGCATGCCATCCGCGTAGGGGCCACATTTTCGAGAATCAGAACCTCCCTTATTAATAACTTAAGGAATGGCAGACTAGTACTCTTGTTCACCATGGCCTTCCTATTAATGGGCTCGTTCGTCACTGTCTATAACTTTGTGGGCATACCTTTAATGGGACCGCCATATCATTTATCACAAACATTGATTGGCTTCATTTTCATTATCTATCTTGTGGGGACATTCAGTTCCACATGGATGGGGAAGCTTGCCGATCAATATGGCAGGAGGCATGTACTTCTTATCGGAATCGCAATCATGCTGATGGGCGCCCTTTTAACCTTATTGGATCCGCTTTTGCTTAAAATAATGGGGCTTGCACTGTTTACATTCGGTTTTTTTGGAGCTCATTCAATTGCGAGCAGCTGGGTCGGAAGGTTGGCTGATAAGAGCGAAAAGGCACAAGCGTCCGCTTTATATCTCCTGTTTTACTATGCGGGATCAAGTGTAGTGGGGGCATCAGGCGGTTTATTCCTGATGAAGTTCGGCTGGGGAGGGGTCATTTCGGCTGTATCCATTCTGATCATCCTGGCGGCCATTTGTGCAATGATGGCTGGAAAAGTGAAAACCGTTTAAATAAAGTGATCTTTTCTATCATGTTTTTCCGGAATCCTGAATATAATATAGTGAAAATGGATATTGAATAATAGATTGATAAGAGAAGAGGGTAATAGATAGAGTGAAACGAAAAGCAGTAATTCTCATTGGGTTGATAGCCGTTTTAATTATATTATTCGTTGTATACTTAACAAGTCCGGGCAGATTGGAAAAGGTGGAGATTGTTGAAAAATACTATCCTCATTTCTCCGATGGCAAGGCAATCGGTTTTAAGACGAACGAAGTCATTGATGTGTCGGAAACCGAAGGGGGATCCAATTGCGCAATGAAATTCA
The DNA here is from genome assembly GCF_043656335.1 of Peribacillus sp. NPDC056705. Lineage (NCBI taxonomy): Bacteria > Bacillati > Bacillota > Bacilli > Caryophanales > Bacillaceae > Peribacillus > Peribacillus sp. NPDC056705. The sequence continues at coordinate 475,523 of NZ_JBHTYI010000001.1, forward strand.
ACAATGGGAAAACGTTGGAAATTGATTGTGACCGTTATTTAAAATACAAAATTGATGAAACAGTCTATATTACTACTGAAGGAAACCATGTGAAGGAAATCCGGAGAAAAAGGTAGAGGCTATCAATATTTAATGAAGGAGGAGCTGGGGTTGCATAATAAAGCAACTCAGCTCTTTTTTTTATCCGCTCAAAAACCCAGACCGTATTGGACTGGGCTTTTTCATTTTTTATCTTTGGTTTTACTTTTATCTTTTTTATTACGCCGAAGTACATCCAAGATTCTGCGGCTGTTATTTTTACTGTTTATGAGTTCGACTAAATCGCTCATGTTTTCAGATTCAAAGTCTTGTTGATCTTTTTTCATGGTAATCCCTCCAAGTCATATATCATGATACCCTTATCTAGAAGAGGGTAAACATCTATTATCATACTGGTAATAGAAGGATTTTATATCCTTAACCATTCATTATTGATAAAATGTGATAAAAGCCCTGTATGGGAGGTCCATATGGAAGAATTAAGAATGATCGGTGAAAAAATTGAAAAATTCAAATATATCTTAGTGGAGCATATCGAGTTGTTTGAAGAAGAGGAACCGCTTTATGATTTTGAAACGAGTAAAGAGGTGCGTTCAAAGCTTATTCAAATACATGCAGATGCCTTGATCCATGGAAAAGCACAAGCGATGGAAAGTATGAAAATAACGGGTATGGAAATAGGAAAGCGCATCGTGGACATGGGCATTCCTTTAGATAAGAATATTGAGGAAGCTCAGCTGATACGCAGTCTTTTCTGGAGTTTCATTGAAGAAGAGGTAAGCAATCGCTATTACTCCATTGAAATTCTGCTAAAGGCAAGCTCGATAATAGATGCAATCCTGGACCAATTCATACACTGTGTGAGTATCAGTTACGTGAATCATTATAAAGAAATGGCGAAAATGGCAAACAATTCTTTGCGGAAGATAAAAGAAAACCAAGAAGTCATGGAAGAACTGTCCACCCCGATCGTTCAGACCGTATTAAAGGATGTGCTGCTCTTGCCATTGATCGGACGCATTGACGATTGGAGAATGGAGTCGATGCAATCGACTGTTCTGCAAAAATGTGCAGATTTGCATGCGGAAGTATTGATCATGGATTTCTCCGGAATTACCTTTACGAAGGAAAACAATATGCTCTCCCTGCTGGATCGATTAGTGGGGGCACTGGCATTGATGGGGACGGAAACGATTTTTGCCGGCTTTCCCCCTGATGTCGTGAAAGAGATCGTCACACTTGATTTTGCAAATCGGGTAGAAGCCTTTCTATCGTTCAGGCAGGCTATGGAACATCTGTTTAAACAAAGGGGACTGGCTGTTCAGCCATTATGATGGAGGTATCCTTTTTCAGGGTATCTTTTTTCTATGTCATTCCTGCGTCTCTCATATTTTATCGCCCATCGCCATTTCTCCGTGTTATAGTGAAATGACGTGGGCGGACATGTTGATTTTCATTTGAAATAAATAGGACATGTAAAGCGTGTAAGGAAGGTGGATGAAGCGTGTTTTTCAAGAAAAGTGAAGAACCTGATCATAACGAAAAATGGTATTGTGTAGGGATCATGACGGATAAAGGGTTGGAAGATGAAGAATATGATGTTTTGTCCAAACACATCCTCGACTCGGTCCAAAATGTCTCGGTCATATCGGACTTGGTAAGGGTGGAATGGGATCGGGATAAATTGCGGGCCTTGAACGAACGTTTTCAGGACCCATCCTTTTCCGATCCATGTTTTATCATTAATGAATTCATACCAGAGGATATAAAAAGGGAAAGAAAACTTCTGGAGAAAACTTATAAATGGAAGAGGCTCTTTGGTCTCCTCTCCCCGATTGAATACATGGAAGCCGAGACGAAGGCGGCCCATGACTTTGATAAAGCTCTCTTTTATACAGACGATGCAGATAAAGTGATTGAATACATTCTTGCAAATAGCTAGCATCAAATGCAAAAACGCCGATACATTGTATCGGTGTTTTTGCATTTGATTCAATGTTTATCGGAGCGATTTCGATAGGAATTCGGCCTTGCTCGGAATAAACCGTCCTTGTGCGAGTAAAGTCCGACCTTGTACCTTTCCTAACTTTCGGAAATAAAAAGAGAGAATGTAAGGAAGTTGGTAGGAAAGAGGGGGTTAAACGCGGAATATCTAAAATAGAAAGAGAGTTTTAAGGGGAGAGGAAGATGAAGCGATGGAAGTTGCCATACCTCAGCAAAAGCCAAAACGGAAGTGGAGAAAGCGTGCGCTATGGAGTTTTGGTATCCTGATCATTCTTTTGCTGTCAGTCCTGATTGCTGCAAATGTATTTCTTTCAAGGTCCTTGCCGGAAACAAAGGGGGAAATATCGCTTCCAGGTCTTTTGAAACCGGTTACGGTGGTGAGGGATTCAAGTGGGGTCCCGCATATTAACGCAGCGAATGAACATGATTTGTATTTAGCCCAAGGGTATATCCAAGCACAGGACCGCTTATTTCAAATGGATTTAAGCAGGCGTCAGGCGTCAGGAAGATTGAGTGAAGTGATTGGTGAGAAAACTGTCAAAAATGATAAGTATTTCCGCACACTTGGGTTGAGGCGGGCGGCTGAAGCCTCTTATGCAGCATATTCAAGTGACGGGAAGGAAGCCTTGGATGTGTTTGCCGAGGGGGTGAACCTTTATATCGATGAATTGAAGGAGAATGGGAAATGGCCGGCGGAGTTCACCCTTCTTGGATACGAACCAGAGCCTTGGACACCCGTCGATTCGCTGACCATCGGTAAATATATGGCCTTTGATTTAGGCGGGAACTGGGAGGATCAGGCGTTTAGGCAGTATTTGCTGCAAACGTTCCCGAAGGAAAAAGCATATGATTTATTTCCTAATTATCCAAAGAGCGCTCCCTATATCATCAGCAAGGAAGAACTGGATATTGAAAAAAGTTTTGCCGGGGCCGTTATTCCCTATGAATTCAACGGCAGCAATAATTGGGTCGTTTCAGGCAAGAAAACGGATTCCGGTCAGCCGCTATTGGCGGATGATCCCCATCTGGGCTTGGCTACACCATCCGTTTGGTATCAAATGCATTTGGAGGCCCCTGCAGTCAATGTGAGCGGTGTTATTTTTGCCGGGATTCCGGGAATCATACTAGGCCATAACGAAAAGGTCGCTTGGGGTGTGACCAATACCGGCCCGGATGTTCAGGATCTGTATATCGAGAGGAGAAACCCGGAAAACGAGAAGGAATTCTCCTACAAAGGGAAGTGGGAAAAAGCCGATATCTTGGACGAACCCATCAAAGTGAAGGATGGTAAAACACTTGATTATCAAGTGACGGTTACCCGCCATGGACCTGTGGTCTCCGAGTTTGCCGGGAAAAGCGGAAAAGTTACCGTGCTTGCATTAAGGTGGACGGCACTTGATCCATCCGCCGAGCTTGAAGCGGTACTGAATATGAATAAAGCGGGAAGCTGGAAAGAATTCGAAAAGGCCCTCTTGAAATTCGAAACGCCGGCACAGAATTTCGTCTTTGCCTCAGCCGATGGGACCATTGCCTATAAGGCGAATGGGAAAATCCCAATCCGGAAAAAAGGCGATAGTATGCTGCCTGTACCTGGCTGGACGGATGAATTTGAGTGGAAAGGCTTCATTCCGTTTGATGAACTTCCAAAAACGGTGAATCCGGAAGAGGGATTCATTTCCACAGCGAATAATAAAGTCATCTCGGATGACTACCCTTACCACATCAGCAATAACTGGGCACAGCCGTACCGTCAGATGAGGATACAGGAGTTTTTAAAAGCCAATAAAAAGCTTACTGCCGAGGATATGCAAAGCCTTCAGATGGATAAGGTGAATTTGCAAGCCAAGGAGTTTGTTCCTCAATTCGTGGATGTATTGAAAGGTCCATGGGGGAAACAGGAAGACCAGGCACTGACGATTCTGAAGAAATGGAATCATATTGATTCCGTTGATGAAGCGGCACCGATGATTTTTAATGTTTGGATGAAAAAAATAGGGGATGTTCTGCTTACGGAAGAAATACCGGAGGAAACCCTCAACCTCTTTAATGGAAGGCGTTCGGCTGTTGATGAACTACTAAGGCGGGCACTGGACGGTGAGCCGGGCCCTTGGATTGAAGAGGCAGGCGGACTTGAGCAGGTGCTTGCCAAGTCGTTACAAATGACGTTAACCGAGCTTGAAGAATCACAAGGTGACGATATAGCCGATTGGGAATGGGGAGACTATCATCAGGTCAGGTTTAACCACCCGCTATCGAGTGTCTTCCCGTTAAATTATTTATTTAACAGCGACGGCGGAATACCGGTAGGCGGTAGCAGTGTTACCGTACAGGCAGCGGCATTCTTAGATGATGGAACCGTTAATCACGGCGGCTCTTGGAGATTCGTCATCGACCTATCCGACATGAATCAAGGATATCACCTCGTTGGCCCGGGTCAATCAGGTAACGTTAAAAGTGAGTGGTACCACGATCAGCTTGATGATTGGGCAGAAGGTACTTATCACAAAACCACATTGGACGATCCAAAAGGGGATAAGCTGACATTGAAACCATCATATTGATATCTGAAAAAAATACCAAGCCCAGCATCCTTGCTCTGGACTTGGTACTTTTTCATTGTTTTTGCTTAGTAAAGAATTCTGCAAGGAACTCCTCAAAATTAGGGGCCTCGATTGCTGCGATTTTTTCATATGATTCAATGATCTTGAGTTTAATTTCTTGCTCCAGATCATTCCGGTCTTGATAGTTCGTGTTTTTTAACGATTTTTTTATTTTAGGATTCAAAGAGTCTATGAGATCCAACAATTCTTCTTTTGACAGTTTTTTATCCACAATGGCTTTTCTCCTTTCTAACATATACCTCATCCATATAGTGCTTTCGAAGTTTTTTTAGAGCTTGTTTACGGATGCTTGAGATATTCTGCGGCGACTCATGGAAATAGGCAGCAATTTCCTTGTTCGATAGGCCGTAGGAAAAGATCATGGTCAATACCAGGCTTTGTTTGGCTGTTAACGTCTTCAAGGCTTTGATTATCTCTTCATCACTTATGTGTGAAGCGAGTTCGTTCGTTTCCCCCATCTTTTCAAGTTGAACGTCCAACGTGCCGATTCGATCGATCAAACCGCCAGTATCCATTGGTGTTGCATCAAGTACCATTCGATAGCGTTCCCGTTGCTTCCGTGCCCTTTTATCAAAATCAACAGAGAAAAAGTAAATTAAAGAGCACATGTATTTGTATACTTTAGCCCGGTAATAGAAAATTCTGAAAGTCTCGTTGAGAAGATCAATGTTGTGTGAAGAAGGGGAATCAAGAGTTTCAGTGAAAATCTTTAAATGCTCTGGATTTTGTAAAAATAAATGAATGATCGGCTGTGCAAAGAAAGATGAGTACTGTTGCTGCAGAAACTCCAAGGAATGAGAAAAAAAATGAGAAGTAAAGTGGTTCATCGTTATCCCTCCTTTTATTAATAAAGTGATAGACAAGGGGAATAAATCAATTATATAGGAACATCTGTTCTTTTTTCCATGAATCAATAGTGCTAGATTGATTTTTTTAAACAAGTTTCACTTTAGATATCAGATACAAGAAAAGGGGTGAAGAGGATGATGATTGAGGATGCTACTATGTGGGTTTCATTAGTTAGCGAATTTGGCTATCCATTCGTCGTTTCTATGTTTTTGCTCTTCCGCTTCGGTAAAAAATTAAAAGAACTGACAACGGACGTAGAGAACTTAAAAAAGTCCGCTCATAAAACGAGAAATCGATAACCTCAGGACGTAATGTGCCAGGTGATAAACACCGAATTTCGGATTCTATTCTAAAAAGGGTCCGGAATTCGGGTATAAAGAAATGGGTACTCTGAAAAATCAAGACTTAAGTAAACCCCTCCTTTAAAGTCAAGTGAGATAATGTAAACCATTATTTGGAATATAGCACAAAATAGGTAAAAAATAATCGTCATTTGGAATCATTTTACTACTATAATTCATCCGACAATGGAATTAGATAGGAAATCCTCCCCTCGTACGATTTTTGTTTTATGGATTAAAGTGAAAATACTTTTAAAAAAACAACATTCATCAATAAACTTATGAATAGTATGCGGCATCCAAGTAAAAGGGTGCTGCTTTTCTTATTTTTTGGTAATAAACTGATAATATGGAAAAGGGGTGGAGAATTTGAAGGATGAACAGCTAGAAGATATTCGAATCCTGCAGCAAGAATGTGAACGGGAAGGTTTTACTTTAAAGCTGAACTGGGAAACGCTTCGCAGTCGGAATGGTGTGCAAAAGAATGACTTTTTTCACTATGATGGATTGAAGCTGGTTGGGTTTATTGGTCTTTACGATTTTGGAAACAAAGCGGAGATGTGCGGGATGGTCCATCCTGATTATCGGAGGAAAGGCATTTTTACAAAGCTTCTGGAAGAGGCTATAGGGAGTGCAGTGGAGCGCAACTATAAGTTGATTCTCTTGAACTCACCTGCTCAATCCCATTCAGGGACAGGCTTCTTGAAACAGCTCCCATGTGAGTTTACTTTTTCTGAGTTTCAAATGAAGTGGTCCGAAATGGAGCTTGACGATTATGGTGATGCAGTCGTTCGCCCTTCACGGAGGGATGATGAGGAAACGGAAATTAAGCTGGATATTCAATGTTTCCAATTTACGAAACAAGAGGCGAAGGATTATTATCAGCGCATCCTATATGAGGATACTCTGAAAACCATGATGATTGAAAAGGATGGACGAGCGGTCGGTAAGATCCGTGTTGATCACTCAGACCGGGAAGCATGGATTTATGGATTTTCGATTTTGCCAAAGTACCAGGGTAAAGGACTTGGCAGAAAAGCGTTGAAAAAGGTCGTAGCCGAGCAATACCAGCTGGGAAATGATATTTTTCTTGAGGTCGAGGCGACTAATGAGCATGCATTAAGACTCTATGAATCTTGTGGATTCAAAACCATTCAAAGACAGGATTATTATCAATACAAAGGGAAGACAAAGAGTTAGGGGCTGGGATGATGTTGACATTATTCATTCATAACTGGCAGGTGCGAAGTGAGTGGTTCGTATGGTGCCGGGCCTTACCGAGTGAGGAACTGAAACGGCAGCGCACAGGAGGGATGGGCAATATATTGAGGACACTTGCCCACATTATCGATGTCGAATGCAGCTGGATAAAGGCCATACAAGGAAAGCCTGATGTAGCGATCGATTTGGACGCTTATGATACGATCGAAAAGGTGGAAGATCTGTCCATCAGTTATCATTCTGAGGTCATGGACTATTTGAATTCCCATTCCATTGAAGATGAGCAAGGAATGATACAGCCATCTTGGATGGAGGGGACATACGAAAAAGGCATGATACTGCGCCATATTATAGCTCACGAAATTCACCATATAGGCCAGCTGTCCATCTGGTCGAGGGAAATGGGCCTCGAACCGGTATCTGCCAGTTTAATAAATCGGGCTTTATAGGCATTAAACTTTAAAACTGGTAATGCAACTTGCATTACCAGTTTTTTATTTTGAAAGGATTCCGAGGTTTTTTTCAAAATGTTTCATTGAAGTATAGAGTCTAAGAAACTTATCTTTGTGACTAGCTGGGTTTATTAATAGGGAACTTTCTCCCTAAGGATTCAATGTGATTCGATCATAACTATATACATGATTGAAGGTATAACGAGCTATGGGCTCTGAATGGGAATGGTTATAAAGTATGATTTATTCAAAATTCGTAATATTACGGTAAATTTTGACGCTTATTCGACAAAATCATGATATATTATTCTAGCATTTTACAAAAATAGAAGGGTTGTGAAGTATGTCGTTCAAGATGCATGTTAATAAGATGCTCGCCCCGATTCTTGCTGTGAGTTTGGTTGCAGCCCCATTTACCGTACCGGGGGAGACATCCGCCAAAGAGTCTAATAAGAAACCGGTCACGACGGAACCATTTATCATTACAGCTCCTATTGTTAATTACACAAAAGGCACAAAGGCGACTGTAACGGTCACACCGAAAAAAGGGAACAAAGGAAATGAAACCGTTGTCTTCCAATTGATGAATGGGACGAAGGTCATTTCACAGTCAGTCATTGAGGCGGATATTAAATCGGCCCAAAAGTTCTCCGCGTACTTCAATTCGTACAAATCGGGTTATTGGGTCAAAGTATCGGTTGTCTCCAAGTATAACGGCAATACTAGTAACTTCGGCAACAGCCTGGCAGCCTCCGTATCGAATGCACCATTTGAACTAAGGATCATGGAAACGACGGATATACACACTAATCTGGTGAGCTATGATTATTATAAGGATGCCGTATCGGACTCCGTCGGCTTTTCGCGCACGGCTTCTTTAATCAAACAGGCACGAAAAGAAGTGAAAAATAGCGTTTTAGTGGATAACGGCGACCTTATTCAAGGGACCCCGCTAGGTACGTACAAAGCGAAAATAGCGCCACTGAAAAAAGGTGAAGTCCATCCCGTCTATAAGGCGATGAACTTACTTGACTATGATGTGGCCACATTCGGCAATCATGAATTCAATTATGGTTTATCTTATTTGGACGAGGCCATCAACGATGCGAACTTCCCTTACGTCAATGCCAATGTTTATAAAAAAGATAAAGACAATAATCCAAAGAATGATAAAAATAAATATACTCCATATAAAATCGTCACGAAGAAAGTGAAGGACATCAATGGAAAAGAAAAATCAGTGAAAATAGGCTACATAGGATTCGCCCCTCCGCAAATCATGGATTGGGATAAAGCGAATCTTGACGGTAAGGTCATTACAAAGGAAATCGTCACGACAGCGAATAAATATGTACCTGAAATGAAGAAAAAGGGCGCGGATGTCATCGTGGCGCTTACACATTCAGGGTTTAATGGCGACACCAAAAATACCGAGGATGTCATCTATTCATTAAGCAAGGTATCCGGCATCGATGCCATCACGTTCTCCCATACGCACAAGGTCTTTCCGGCACAAGATGAGGCTTCTTTAGACAGCCTATTCAAAGATGCCCAAGGAAAAATCCTTAAAGGTGTGGATAATAAAAAGGGTACCATCAATGGTGTACCAGCCGTTCAAGCAGGATATGGCGGCAGTAATCTCGGGATCATCGATCTTGATATCCAAAATATCAAGGGAAAATGGAAAGTCGTCAATTCCGAATCATCGACACGGGCAATCAACGACAAAATAACAGGAAAAAAGGCAGCTGAAGATGCGTCTGTCGTCAAAGCCGTGAAGAAGGATCACGAAGGAACGATCAAGTATGTTAACACGCCAATTGGAACGACTACAGCTCCAATTCATAGCTATTTCTCCCTTGTGCAAGACGATCCTTCCGTACAGGTCGTGACGAGCGCACAGAAATGGTATGTAGAGAAATACATCCAAAGCAACCGCCCAGAATACAAAGACCTGCCCATTCTCTCTGTAGGGGCCCCTTTCAAAGCGGGCCGCAATGGAGTCGAGGAATTCACCGAAATCAAGGAAGGCGGACTGACCATTCGCAGCGCCGGTGATTTATATTTATACGATAATACCTTGAAGGCAATCAAGGTCAAAGGGTCCGTGGTTAAAGAGTGGCTTGAGATGTCTGCAGGGAAATATAATACAATCGATCCTGCCAAGTCTGAGGAACAGGAGCTGCTTAATGGGAAATTTGCCGTTTATAATTTTGATGTGATTGACGGCGTCACGTACCAAATCGATGTCACCAAGGCTCCGCGCTATGATGAAAAAGGGATCAAAGTGTCGGATTCCAGCAGGATAGCAGATTTGAAATATAATGGTGAACCAGTGGATCCGAATCAAGACTTCATCGTCGTGACGAATAATTATCGTGCTTCGGGCGGGGGGAACTTCCCGGGAGTCAAGGGCAGCGAATATGTAGTTGACTCTGCGGATGAACATCGCCAGATCTTGATGGATTACATCACACAAGAGGGTGAGATCAATCCAACCGCTGATAATAACTGGTCGATCGCCCCGATTTCAGGCAAGGTGAACGTTACCTTCACCTCATCACCAAAAGGTGCGGAATATTTAAAAGAAGACAGCGCGATTTCCTATACAGGCAAAAAGGATGATAAAGGCTTTGGCATTTACAAATTCAATTTGGGGAAAGAAAACGTCAAGGTGCAGCTGCTCGGGATCAATGATCTTCACGGCCAGCTTGATACCACCTCCGATTTTGGCGGTATCAAACAAGGCCGTGCTGATTATTTAGCTGCGCACTTGAAGCAGCGTAAAGCTGAAAACCCTGAAAATACACTATTATTATCGGCAGGGGATGCAGTTGGGGCAAGTGCTCCCGTTTCTTCTTTGATCCAGGACAAACCGACGCTTCAGTTTTTGAATAATATGAAATTCGATGTCGGAACTGTCGGGAACCATGAATTCGACAAAGGGGTAGAAACCCTGATGGCTCAAATCAATGGCGGAAAGTCACCAACATCCGATGTAGTATTCGATAAATTGAACTTTCCATATGTAGTAGCCAATGTCGTATATAAAGACACGAAAAAACCAATTTTGGATCCTTACGTCATAAAAAAGGTCGGCGGGGTTGATATTGGGTTCATCGGTGTAGTCACGAATGCCACTCCTCAAAAAGTAAGTCCGGATGGCATTAAGAATGTTGAATTCATAGAACAGGCACCTGCCGTGAATAAGGCGGTTAAAGAGTTGAAAGATAAAGGCGTCAAATCGATTGTGGTCATCTCACATGACCCAGGCACGGAAAAGGAAGGGGTCATCACAGGTGAAGTGGCTGATCTTGCTAATGCCGTGGATGATGAAGTAGATGTGATCTTGGCCGGAGATAATCATGCTAGGGTCAACAATTATGTGGATAATAAATTGATTGTACAGGCTTACTCTTATGGAACGGCTTTTGAAGATGTGGATTTGGAAATCGATCCAAGCACAAAGGATATTGTCAAAAAGTCAGCTGAAATTGTTACGGTTACACAAGATGGTATCACACCGGATGCCGGGACGACTAAATTCATTAATGACTATTTAGACATGTTCCCCGAGTTGAAAGCCCCGCTTGGGACAACGGATGAGAAAATTTTAAGAACCAATGCCTATACACAGGAAACGGGACTTGGGAATTTAATCGCCGATTCGATGAAGGCAGATTTGAATTCTGATTTTGCCTTCATGAACCCAGGTGGAATTCGTGCAGATATTCCAAAGGGGGAAGTCACTTTTTCCGATTTGGCGAAAATCCAGCCGTTCGGAAACGTATTGGTTAAGCTGGAACTGACTGGAGCCGAAGTGAAAACGCTGCTTCAACAGCAATGGGTCGTCGAAGGTGCTCCGAAAACTTTGCAAATTTCTGGACTGAGCTATACAGCCGACTTCAGTAAACCTGTCACGGAACGTGTCACCTTATTGAAGAAGGCGGACGGAACGCCGATCAAGGATACCGAAACATACACGGTTGCCGTCAATGATTTCATGGCTAGCGGCGGTGATAACTATACCGTCCTGAAAGGAAAAGAGCGTGTGTTTGGACATGCTGACCTGGAAGCATTCGTTAACTATGTGAAAGAAACCTTTAAAGGCGGGAAGATCACGGCAGAAATCGAAGGCAGAATTACGAATATCAATAATTAATGGCTCTTTTCGTAAAGATTATTGTTTTTAAAAACTAAACGATTTAAGGTTGATTGGAGCGCAAGTAGCGAGACTCCTGCGGGAGCAGCGGGACAGGTGAGACCCCACAGGCGTTTACGCCAAGGAGGCTCACCGCCCGCCCCGCGGAAAGCGAGCATCTGGAGGGGAAATCAACCACACCGCTTTACTTGGTAAATAGCAACAAAGTATGCGAAAACAGCCTAATTAATAGAGGTTTACTCGTGAAACTCTAAAAGTGAGCGCCCCTTAATAGAAGGGGCGCCTCTTTATGTGATTAATTGTTTCTGAAAATGGAAAAGTTCAATCCCAATGCGAAGGTGACCCATGCTATATAGGGAATCATCGCTAAACCGGATGCACGGTCTATTCTATAAAACTCGAATGCCGTTAAAGTAATCAGGGTCAGAAGTGCAGCCATTTCAATAAAGGCCGTTCCGCGCAATCCCCATTTGAAGAATAAAAAAGACCATAAGAAATTTAACCCTAGTTGAGTATCATAGAGGCGTTCAGCGGACTTCGATTCTTTTTCTTTGGATGAAATGCGATATTTCGCTATTCCCATAATCGTATAAAGGCTTGTCCAAGCAACGGGGAAAGTCCAGGAAGGAGGAGCAAATGCAGGCTTCTTGAGTTTATCATAAATTTCTTTTGAATTTCTTGTGGCGAGTATACCCACGAGTGAACCTCCGACCACAGGTACCAATAAACTTTTAGCAAATTTTCCGTAGTTCATCATGAATCCACTTCTTTCTTCATAATTTGGATGTTCTTATACCTTTACCTATTCATATGAAAATAAAACATGTTCTTTAATGACAAAGTGTAACTTTCTTCCAAATTATACGTCGGTACTATTAAGAAAAGGGGGGATACCGATGAACCGTAAAACAATGATGCTTATGTTCTGTTTGTTACTTTTTCTTGCTGGATGCAGCAGTAATGAAAAAGATGATTCGGCATCTAAGGCACAGGATGAAACGGCGGACAGTAAAATGGACGCTTCAATTTCCGGGAATAAGGTGCAGGAAGAAGCAGCGGAAAAGGAAGGGATGACGGATGAAAGAAAGGTCATCCATCAAGCACAGCTTGAGCTGAAGGTGAAGAACCTTGAAAAAGCACAAATGAAGATTGAGAATAAGGTGGCTGAATATGGCGGATATGTGGTCGAGTCCAATGTATACAGGGAAGATGAAGAACTGGTGGAAGGAACGATCACTGTACGGGTCCCTGAAGCCCATTTTCAGGATTTTCTGACCGATAGCGAGGGCGAGGCTTCAGAAGTGGTCGGAAGGAATGTGACAGGACAGGATGTAACGGAGCAATATGTAGATCTAAAAGCAAGATTGAAATCAAAGAGGGCAGTAGAGGAAAGATTACTTGCATTCATGAAGGATGCTGAGAAGACGGAAGATTTACTGAAAATATCATCAGACCTTGCCGTGGTGCAAGAAGAAATAGAGCAGCTGACCGGGCAAATGAAGTATCTTGAAAACCAAACCTCATATTCGACGGTTACCATCACGTTATCGCAGGACCGGATAGTTGTGCCAGGCATTGATAATAAGGAATGGAATACATGGGAGAGAACGAAGAAACAACTTGCAACAAGTGCGAATCTATTACTTAAAGCGGGTTCAGGAATCATTGTTTTCATAATAGGAAACTTGCCTATCCTCATTATTTTAGGCGGAGCTGGTGCGGTGGTCCATTGGGCAATCAAAAGAAGGGGAAAAAGATGAAAGGCAGAAATAGAGGGTGCCAATTAGATTGGGCACCCTCTGACATTTATTTATTCCGTTTATGCAAGCCGGTCGCATAATACAGGGCCACTAACAGTAAGATCCAAATCGGACCGACGATTAGAGCGATTCTTGTATCTGCTGAAAAACCGAGAACGACCATTACGAATACTAAAAAGGCTAAAGTGAAATAAGAAGTGAATGGGAAAAGCGGCATTCTGTAAGACAAGCCTTGCTTTTCTCCCTGACTCATTTTCCGTCTGGACATGATCTGTGTGATAAGTATGGTTCCCCATGTCCAGAGGGCGCCGAATGTAGCGACACTTGTGACGTATGTGAAAACTTTATCGGCTTCCATGTAGTTAAGGTAAACACCGAAAAGAAGCACGGCAGCCGAAACGATGATGGCAACGCCAGGAACGCCTGACTTTGTAGTACGTTCGAAACTTTTTGGTGATTCTCCTTGCTGCGCCAGGTTGAATAACATTCTTCCTGTACTGAAGATCCCGCTGTTACAAGATGAAAGGGCTGCTGTCAGTACGACAAACTGAATGATTCCTGCTGCGCCTGGTATACCGATTTTATCAAACATCATAACGAATGGGCTGTTTTCTCCATTCATTTCATCCCATGGAGTGATTGATAAAATGACTGTCAGAGCTAAAACGTAAAAAAGTAAAATCCGATAAAAAACGGTATCGATGGCTCTTTTTAAAGATTTTTCAGGATTTTTGACTTCACCTGCGGTTACTCCAAGCATTTCAATTCCCAAATAGGCGAACATGACCATTTGGAAAGAGAGGATGACACCGGAAATACCATTAGGGAAAAACCCTCCATGTTCAACAAGGTTGCCGAAACCGACTGCGATTCCGCCGTTCCCCAGTCCGAAGAAGATCATTCCGAAGCCAAGGACGATCATAAGGATGATCGTAATGATTTTCACTAAGGCGAACCAAAACTCCAATTCACCATATGCTTTTACAGCAAGAAAGTTAATCGTCGTCATGATGGCAAGAGCGGCTAACGCCCAAGCCCATTGCGGTGTATCAGGGAACCAAAATTGCATATAAATTCCGACTGCGGTAATTTCAGCCATACAGGTGGCAATCCAAACGAACCAGTAATTCCATCCGGTTATATATCCGGCAAGAGGACCGACAAATTCGCTAGCATAGCGACTGAAAGAGCCTGCGACAGGATTTTTAATCGCCATTTCCCCTAGTGCACGCATGATAAGATAAATCATAAGCCCGCCAATGGCGTAGGAAATGATGATGGCTGGGCCGGCTAATTTTATCGCAGATGCCGAGCCGAGAAATAAACCGACTCCAATGGCTGCGCCAAGAGACATTAATGCGATATGTCTTTCTTCCAAACCTCTATGTAGTTGAGATTCTTTGGAGTTTTGCATAATTTTCCCCTTTTCTATGTTGGAGTTTATTTTCTCTATCTAGCATTTTATCACTAGTAGAGGTGAATACATATAATTTATTGATTTTTCACATAATATTACAACTAAATAATATATTTTAATAGGAAGAATGTAAAGTAAAAAATGAAAACGCTTACTAAAAGGTGATCCAAACAATTTTAAGCGTATTTATAATCTTTCAAAACTATTAGAATGCTATTCAAACAAAATATAATTATGTGATTTTTCTAAAAATTTAGACTTTATCAAGTGGAAAAGCTGGCCCAAAATAAAGAACAGCATGTCCGTTCCACCAAAGCCAGATGGCGGAAGCTCAGTCAGGATGATCTACAAAGGTAGCGATTATGCTGATACCGATTTTAAATACCTCATTTCGGTTACGCCCGAAGGCATCTACAGGACTCTGTTCATACCACTCCGGTAAGAAGCCATTCCATGAATCGATTGATACGGATTTCCAGAGAAGTCGATCTTATATGTGAAGTTATGGGGGATATTGTCAAAAAATGAGAGAAAACGGCCAGTGAGGCTTAGCGGAATTCAGGGGAATAGCCCGGGAAATATCGAAGGCTGTTATGGAAATGAAAATGATACGAAAAACCGTCACAAATTCAATTTACAGTTTCAGTATGTAGTTCTTAAAAAAACCGTAGACAAACTCGGTGAAGTCGAGTTGAACTGCCCCGTAAATGTTAGACACCAACTAACATTTATGGGGTGTTTTTTATGGCCAATTTTTCTGCCGAACAGAAAATATTCATTACACGAC